>DAHWGZ010000369.1 GCA_027335965.1 Acidiferrobacter sp. | reverse complement strand
CGAGACCCTCCGGGAGGCGGCCGATGGTTGACGTCCAGACGCTCATGGGCGTCCTGCAGTCCTTCGGAAAAAGACGTGTACTGGTCCTTGGGGAGGCGATCCTGGATCGCTACCTGAAGGGTAGCGCGACCGGCATCTGTCGCGAGGCGCCGGTCCCGGTGGTAGGGCTGCAGACGGTCCTGGAGGCCCCCGGGGGGGCTGCCAATGTCGCCGCCAACATCGCGGCCCTGGGCGCCCAGGCGCGCCTCGTATCGTGGGTCGGCGCGGATGACCATGGCCAGCGGCTGCGCGCGCTTCTCGAGGGTCAGGGCGTGGATTGTACCGGCGTCGTCGCCGATGGCAACCGGCGGACCGTGGTCAAGCAGCGATTGCGGTGTGACGATCAGCTCGTGGCACGTTTTGATGAGGGCGATGTGGGACCGGTGGCCGCCACGCTGGCCGCGCGGCTTGCCGCCGCGCTGTCGGCCGCGGCGGCCGGCTGCGATGCTGTGGTCGTGTCGGACTACGGGCTGGGTCTCATGGGCCCGGTCGTGCACGAGGCCTTGAGGCGCCTGCGGGGCCAGGGGTTGGCATTGATCGTCGATGCCAAGGACCCCGGGCGCTATCGCCACCTGGCGCCGCTTGTGGCGAAGCCCAACTTCGCGGAGGCCCTGCGGCTTTTGGGGGTAGGTGGCGTACCGCCGGATGGCCGCCCTGCGTTCATCGCGCGTAATGAGGACCGTCTCCTCGACGCCACCGGCGCGCGATCGGTGGTGGTGACCCTCGA
>DAHWGZ010000368.1 GCA_027335965.1 Acidiferrobacter sp. | reverse complement strand
TCGTCCTCGGAGGAATTTGGCGAACGCGCGCTTCAAAATGAGGGCGAGGCGCTCGATGTCGGTCAACTGCTCCGCAGTCGACTTCAGGATACTCAAGAAGGCCGCCAGACGGGTCAACACCGCTTGAATCGTCGCCTGTTTCGCATGTTGACTGGTAATCGTGAGCGTCGTCTGGCCGCCGTGTTGAGTCTTCGTGGCTACCCCGTGGAGTAAGAGCGGTCGACTGGTAATCGCTTCGCGATGCTTGTGGGGATTGGCGAGCCGCACAAAAAGATTCCACCAGCAGGGACGAAAAACCATTTCCTGCATGCTTACCGGAAGGACACGGCCACATCCGGATTGTGCCAGGCGATCATCGCCTTGATGCCACCCCATGACACCTATATCGAGACCCACTTAGGCGGCGAGGCGATCATGAAGCGCAAGCCCCCGGCACGACGCAACATCGGCATCGACCACCATGCCGGGGGGCGCTGGCGCAGTTTCAGTGCGATTACCCGGTAGAGTTGGTGCACGGCTGTGCCCATCCATTCCTGGCAGACTTCCCTGCGCCAGTTCGGCCAGTCTCCGGCCTGCCGGATGTACTTGTAATCGCCGCTGTTCATGCGGCGATTATGGGCGGTATTCTCCGCATTGGCAAGTTATTCACCGCATAAAATACGGCGATGAAGGCACCATTCGCCGCATGGGCATGGAAGATGAGGGGGACACGCCGCACACCTCAGGAATGGGTGTCAATGCTTGTGTTTTTGGATGTGCCGGCGTGCCCT
>DAHWGZ010000367.1 GCA_027335965.1 Acidiferrobacter sp. | reverse complement strand
TGCAGACAGTGCGGCGTCAACTGAAGGAAAAGGGTATTCACGAGAGCTGGTCTCGCCTGCGCGAGACCCTCTCGGTTCAGCGTCGTGTCACGGTAAGCTTTCAAAGGCGCGATGGACGCGCGCTCCATGTGCGCAAGAGCACCGCGGCCGAACCCGAACTCAGAGCCCTTTACGAGGCCTTGGGGCTTAATCCCACACCGGGGGAGACCAAAACACTAATCTGAAATCGCAGGGACGCGGTGATTGCATCACCTGTCAATTTCTGAAATCGTAACCGATTGAGTGGGAAACATATTTTTTGCAGCATGTTAAATATGGGTTAAGGTCGTCCAGGTCCTTGTGAATCTCCTGCGCGATCACCTGCTCGCCTCGGGGTATATCAGCATGGACGAGACCCCCACCCAGGTCTTGAAGGAGCCGGGCAAGAGCCCGCAGTCCCAGTCGTATCTCTGGGTGCAGCGGGGTGGGCCGCCCGAGGCCCCCGTTATCCTCTTCGACTACGACCCGAGCCGCTCGCAGGAGGTGCCCTTGCGCCTGCTCGCAGGCTTTACGGGCATTCTCCAAACCGACGGGTACAGCGCCTATAATGCAGTCGCGCGCGCCCAGGGGCTCGTCCACGCCGGTTGCGTCGCCCATTGCCGACGGAAGTTCGACGAGGTCATCAAATCCCACCGGCCATGCGGCCGGCAATGGGGCAAGCACCGGAAGAAAGGCTTGGCCGAGGAGGCGCTCATCCAGATCCAGGCGCTCTATCGGATCGAGAAGGAGGC
>DAHWGZ010000366.1 GCA_027335965.1 Acidiferrobacter sp. | reverse complement strand
CAGGAGCCAGTCCATGGCGGCATAGCAATCGTTCTCCGTGGCATCCGTCACCCCAAACGTCTCGGCCACGGTGGTGGTATGCCACCACCGGGTGGTCGCCAACTTCGTGTGGGGGGCCAAGATCCGGGAGGCGATCAAGGCTTGCACGATGTCGCGCTCCCGGCAGGGCCGGGAGGCGATAAGCGAGGCCATATTCAAGCGCCTCATCATGAGGCCCACGGCCTCGACGTGGCCATGGGCCCGCGACCGGGTGACGGTCCAGCGTTCGGCCACAGGCCCCCACGTCTCGCCGCGCAGTATGGCGCGAATGGCCTCCACCTGGGCCATCGGCAAATCGGACAGATTGGCGAGCGTGCGCTTCTTGACCTTCTTCCCCTCGCGGTAGGACTCCCGCAGCAGAACCGTACGAGGTGACCCGCGATTGGGAACGATATCGATATGCATGACTGCATTATACATGTATCTAACGCGTATACAAGGCAAATTTACACAATTACATGGCTACATTCTCCCACGAAAAATACGACCGCCCCTTGCCTTACTACTTCATTTCGTTCAGGTTTTTGCCAACGAGAGGGAGGAAAGTCGAAAGAACTTCAGGCTAAAGTCCGGCAAGACCCGCTGCCCCGATCAAGGCGAAGACGCCGGATCTTTCCGATCCCCGCACAACAGGACGGCGACCCCGCCCAACCGGCTGTGGCTTAGGCGCTCGATTTCGGCACCTTGGTGCCGGATTGGTGGGGCGACCACATCCCACACCGCGTGCTGGAAGA
>DAHWGZ010000365.1 GCA_027335965.1 Acidiferrobacter sp. | reverse complement strand
CCCCCCGCAAGCCCGCACTCGGCAAGACGCTGGGTCCTGGTGCGCTGCACCCGCTGCCACACGCGTCGCGAGGGGCCTTTCGGATGAGGGATTCCGGCTTATCGATGGCCGGAGTCCGCGACCTCGCTTGGGCCGGGATGCCTGACCGCCATTCCGCGATCATCGATGCACGAAAACCCGCCTCCGCGTCCGCCCGACAGATCTCACGCCCCGACATGCGCGCGCATCCTCGCCCATGCCCCGGAGATGGGGCGGGCGGGGCGATGTCCGGGTTGGCAGCGCCTCCGATGGTCCGGATGCCACGGCTGGCGGCGGACAGGGGGCGGCGTAGCATCATCATGGGCCCTGGGCCCTTGTCAGGTTCTGACTTGCCATCACGCTGGACAAGGGTATTCCCTTCTCGCAGCACCACGCCACCAATGAGCAAGAATCGTAATGAGCTTCGGTGGGCCCGCACCGAAACGACAGCACGTCACGGACGGGTGTGCCGCGAAGATGGGGAAGCGCAAGGTTCAAGGGAAATGAAACGCGCGCAAGTGGAGTGCGCGCGTCTTGTCTCACAGCACAGGTGGCTTTTGTCGCGATAGTGGCGTGAAGCGTGCGGTCGTGGCTGTGTCCATCGCTATACCCCGCCCCAATCGGAGGAGCGAGGGCTGGATGACTCAGGGACCGCGTGTCTTTTGCGTGCGTAGCGCTTCGGTCAACTCCTCGATCCGTCGTTGCTGTTGCGCCACAGTCTCTTGCAGCACCCGCCAGGTTCGGGTGATATCATCG
>DAHWGZ010000364.1 GCA_027335965.1 Acidiferrobacter sp. | reverse complement strand
GCCTGGCGCGGTCTGGCGCATTGCGCCGCGCCCTTTTACGCACGGCTTGCCGTGGCGCAGGTGGAGCCGGTCTTTCAGGGGTTGGCCGGCGCCCATGCGCGCGCCTTATTCTGGGTGACCGATGCCTCGCCGGCGATCGCCGCGCGCCTTGCGCAGGCCTGGCAGGCGTCCCCGGGGGGTACCCAGGATATCCTGTTTCTCGGCTGCCCGACTGCGGGCGCGAAGCGCTTGAGTGCCTGGAACGAGGATCGTCGCCCGCTCGCGCCAGGCAGCGTGGTATGGGTGGATGAGGAGCGCTTTTGGCCGGCGCTCGCGGCGAGCTGCACGGCTATCCATCTCATGATGCCGCCGGAACCCTTGTTATGGGCGGCGCTCGCGGGAGGGCGCGTGGTGAGTGCGGCGCATGTGGCAGGTCTCGACCTGCCGGGGGCGGCGCCACTCGCCGAAGTCGCGACCACCGAGCTCGTGACGTACTGGGCGTGGCTTTTGGCGAACCCCGGGGCGGCGCGCGTGGCCGCCGACGCCTTGCGACGGTATTTCTGGCAGGAGCGGCGTGCGGCCGGGGAGGCCGCCGAAGCGCTGGTGGCACAGGTCTGCGCGTGCTGAGCGATCCTTGGCGGCATTGGGCTGCGACCGGTCTTTGGAGCCGGGTGTTATGGCCGATGAGTGTCCTCTATTGTGCGCTGGCAATTTTGCGCCGGCGCCTTTATACGGTCGGCGTGTGCACCGTCCAAAGGCTTCCGGTCCCAGTCATCGTGGTCGGTAACGTGACCGT
>DAHWGZ010000363.1 GCA_027335965.1 Acidiferrobacter sp. | reverse complement strand
ACCTTGCGGCCAAGGATCGCTACGTCCTCCCAGGATCGGGCCTCCTGGGCCTGCCGCACGATCGGGCCGCGGCGCTCACATTTTGGGCAACGACAGCCGTTTTTGAAGGGCTTGACCCAGAGGTGGAGCTCCGTATCGCGTTGCTTGAATGCAAAGGCGGTGATTTTCAGATCTTTCAGGCGTAGCATTTTCGCCAGCAACGTCAAGTTGCTCATGGGTTTCCTCTCTTTGTCGATTAGTGGTCAACAACTGAGAGGAGACCCGTGTTTACCCTCCATTGCAAGCCCCCGTATGCCCCAAGCGGGCTCCGGTCCTACCCAACGCCTATCCATCCTGGTCCGTCTACGCCGCTACGCCCTGGTCCGTCTGTTGAGCACGCCGCTCCGCCCACCCGACCTGCCGATTATCAAGTCGATACCGTGGGGAAAGTCGGATAGACCCTCAAAACGGCTGCGCACGGCCTTGGGGCTACGCTGTCGGCAGGTGCGCCGATTCAGGGCCACAACAAACTCGGCTCACGACCTGCCAGTGGGCCCCCAATCTTCTCGAGCGACGTTTTACTACAAAGCGTCTCAACGAGGTCTGGGTGACCGATCTCACATACCTTGCCACCGCTGAAGGATTTCTGTATCTCGCGGCCCTAAAAAATCTTTATCACGGCGAGATCGTAGGCCATGCGCTCGGAGCGCACACGACAAAGACGCTGGTGACCCAGGCGCTGGAGCAGGCCATCCGACACCACAAGCCACCCCGGGGCCTCATTCACCACTCGGACCGC
>DAHWGZ010000362.1 GCA_027335965.1 Acidiferrobacter sp. | reverse complement strand
AATCGATGCGGATGAGCTGCTGGTTGCGCGACACCACGCGCAGCTTCACGGTGGTATTGACGAGCGGGTCGCGGATCAGCCGATGGCCGACGCCCGACTCGGCGAGCAGCGCCGCCAGCGCATCGGCGGCGGCATCGGCCCCGCACAATCCGATCAATACGCAGCGCGCGCCGATACCGGCGATGTTCTGGGCGACATTGGCCGCGCCCCCGGGGCGCTCCTCGACGCGCCCTACCGCCACCACCGGCACCGGCGCCTCAGGCGAGATCCGTTCCACCCCTCCGTACCAGTAACGGTCGAGCATCACGTCCCCGACTACCGTGACCCGTGCCTGGGCCATGCGATCCAATACCCTGGAAAACTGATCTGTCACCGCGGTTCTCTCTACGTGTCGAAAAGCACGGGCCGGGGCGCGCCGCGGGCCTCGGCGAGGCACGCCGCGAGGGCTGCGCTCGGATCCGGCGCACGCGTCACCGGCCGACCCACAACCAGATAGTCGGCGCCCGCGGCCAGGGCCTCGCGGATCGTCCGCGTGCGCCGCTGATCGTCGGGCGGTGCGCCTTCGGGGCGGATACCGGGCGTGACCAGTACGAAGCCGCCGGCGCGCAGGTCCTGGAGCTCGTGGGCCTCGCGCGGCGAGCATACCACGCCATCCAGGCCCGCCTCGCGACACAATACCGACAGCCCGCGTACGCGCTCGCTGCTATCGCCCAGACCCAGCGCCGCCAGGTCCTCGGGACCATGGCTCGTGAGGATCGTGACACCGATGAGACGCGGGCCACCCGCG
>DAHWGZ010000361.1 GCA_027335965.1 Acidiferrobacter sp. | reverse complement strand
CAGGGCGCGGAACAGGGATTCTCTCACAACGTATTGAAAGGCCTAAGGAAAACGTCTTTTGTCCGGGGCAACTTGAGGTTGAAGCGCGGCGGACGGGATGACTCGGGGCGGATTAGCCGCGTCCCCGGATGGCGCGGCCATAAGGCTATCCCACGACAACAAGACGTGGTTTTTCTGGTATGGACAGGACTTTGGCTCGCGGCCGGAGCGGGGGCCTTGGTTGCGATCGCGAGCCAGTCGACACCGAGGGCTGATCGTGCGTCCCTATCCTCATCGGTGCGGTGGCGCCAAATACTCAAGGAGTCAGACGCGCAGGTCTTGTCTCTCCGGCTTCACCCGACAGAGGGCCCAGTAAGGGGGGCCCAACAATGATCGGCCCGCTGGCACGCAGCTCAGCAGCTCAATTGTTGCGGGCATGCGCGGTCAGGGATTGCCGATGTAGGTCGATTCGGGACGCGTCCGGGCTTTGGCGGGCGCATGTCATTCCAAAGTATCGCCGCCATGGTCGCAACGAGGGGTGATAATGAATCACCGGGTCGGCGGGCCGGAGGCCCGCTACTGACGTTCCCGTGGTGTGCATTCGCGGCTTCGATGGGAGAGGCGCGGCTCAGAAGGGCAGCCGTCCCTCGCGCCCACGGGGTGGCGTCGGTCGATTGTGGGCCCGTCCAGGGCTGCCGGGGGATTGAGGGGGCCCGGGCGTGTGCGGACAATAAGCACCTTTCATGTGAAAGGGAGGTCGCTATGCGTATAGGTTTCGTGGGGCTCGGGGCCATGGGCCGGGGCCTGGCTGGG
>DAHWGZ010000360.1 GCA_027335965.1 Acidiferrobacter sp. | reverse complement strand
CGCGTCCTGCTGGATCAGGCGTTGCACGATGGCCGCCTGATCCTGCACTACCAGCCGATCGTATCCAACGCCGGCACGGTTCTGGGCGTGGAAGCCCTCATCCGGCTGGAACACCCGGAGAAAGGACTGCTTGCGCCAGCGGCCTTTTTCTCCGCCCTGGATCACCCCCGCCTCGCGCGCCCCATCGGCCGCTTCGTCCTGGACGCGGCGTTGCGACAAGGAGCGATCTGGCAAGGGGAGAGCCTGCCGCTGCGCGTAGCGGTGAATATCAGCACGCGCCACCTGCTCGATGCCCGCTTCCTGGAGGATCTGCGGGAAGCCTTGGCCAATCACCCGAGCGTACCGCCGGGGCAACTGGAGATCGAGATCACCGAATCGGCTCCCCTGCTCAATCTTGCGGAAGCCCAGACGGTTCTGAAAAGCTGCCAGGGTCTGGGGGTACGCATCGCCCTCGACGACTTCGGCACCGGCCATGCCTCCCTGACCTACCTCCAGCAGCTCCCCGCCCATGCCATCAAGATCGATCAGAGTTTCGTGCGCGACATGATCAATGATCCCAAGGATCTCGCCATCGTCGCAGCGGTGATCACCGCCAGCCGCATGCTGGGCCTGGAAGTGATTGCCGAGGGCGTGGAAACGGCAGAGCACGCCGCCTTGCTGGCCAAGATGGGCTGCAGCCACCTGCAAGGATATCTCTTCTCCAAGCCGCTCCCGGCCGAGGACATCCCCGCCTGGATCACCCGTTTTCGCCCCGCTCCCCGGCTGGAGGACGCCTTGCCCCCCATGGACGTCCT
>DAHWGZ010000035.1 GCA_027335965.1 Acidiferrobacter sp. | reverse complement strand
GTCACGGCGCCGCCTCCGGCGTACGCGGTGCCGCGCACCTGTGGCCGTCATCGCAGGCCTGAATCCCGCGCGGGCGGCCCACCACAAGGGGTCTTTACGCAAACGGGGTCCATGACTGCCGCGCCCGTGGTATTCGTATATCATTACCATGAGCGGCACGGTAAGCGGCCCAGACCGCCTGCGGCGCCAGACGACCCGCTTCAATCACCGAGGACCTTCCCCGAACCATGCGTACCCAGGCGCTATTGCTGGCCACCTTGAAAGAAACCCCGGCGGATGCCGAGATCGTAAGCCACCGCCTCATGCTGCGCGCCGGCATGATCCGCAAGCTCGCCTCCGGACTCTATACCTGGCTACCCATGGGGCTGCGCGTGCTGCGCAAGGTGGAGGCCATCGTCCGCGAGGAGATGAACCGCTCCGGGGCCCAGGAGGTCCTGATGCCGGCCGTGCAGCCCGCCGAACTCTGGCAGGAATCCGAGCGCTGGCAATATTACGGGCCGGAGCTCTTGCGGCTCACCGATCGCCACGAGCGGGCATTCTGCTTTGGCCCCACCCATGAAGAGGTGATTACCGATCTCGCGCGGCGCGAGATCCGCAGCTACCGCCAGCTGCCCATGAACTTCTATCAGATCCAGACCAAATTCCGTGACGAGGTGCGTCCCCGGTTCGGGGTCATGCGCGCGCGCGAGTTCCTGATGAAGGACGCCTACTCCTTCCATGCCGATCACGCCTCGCTCAAGGCCACCTACGAGGTCATGTACGCGACCTATCAGCGCATATTCACGCGCCTGGGCCTGCGCTTTCGCGCGGTGCGCGCCGACACCGGCAGCATAGGCGGCGATGCCTCCCACGAATTCCACGTCCTGGCCGATACCGGCGAGGACGCGATCATCACCTGTCCCGCATGCGACTACGCGGCCAATGTCGAACTGGCGCAAAGCGCCACGACGCAGGCCCGGCCGGCGGCCACCGAGGCGCTCGCCGAGGTGGAGACCGGCGCGGCCCATAGCGTGGACGAGGTGGCGCGGGCTTTGTCGGTCAGCGCCGCGCGCATCCTGAAGACGGTGTTCATCAAAGGCGCGCGCGGCCCGATTGCGCTGTTCGTGCGCGGCGATCGCGAGATCAACCCGGTCAAGGCCACCAAGGTCCCGGACGCCCTGAGCCCGCTGGCTTTCGCCACACCCGCCGAGGTGCGCGCCGCGGGCGGCGTGCCGGGCGCCGCCGGGCCCGCGGGGCTTGCGATTCCCGGCTACGCCGACCCCGAGGCCCTGGCGCTCGCCGACTTCGCATGCGGCGCCAATCGCGAGGACCGTCACCTCACGGGCGCCAATTGGGGACGCGACTTCCCGGAGCCCACCGCATTCGACCTGCGCGAAGTGGCGGCCGGCGACCCCTGCCCGCAATGCCGGACGGCGCTCGAGCGTGGCCGCGGCATCGAGGTCGGGCACATCTTTCAGCTCGGCACGAAATACAGCAGCCGCATGGCGGCGGGCTTTTTGGACGAGACCGGCCAGTCGCAACCGTTCATCATGGGCTGTTACGGCATTGGCGTATCGCGAGTGGTGGCGGCGGCCATCGAGCAAAACCACGACGAGCGGGGCATCCTCTGGCCGGCCCCGATCGCGCCCTTTACGGTCGCCATCGTGCCCATCGGCTTTCATAAGTCCCCGGAGGTGGCGCAGGCCGCGCAGCGCCTCTACGACGATCTGCGCGCCGACGGCATCGATGTCCTGCTCGATGATCGCGACGAGCGCCCGGGCGTGCTGTTCGGGGACATGGACCTGATCGGCCTGCCGCACCGGCTCGTGATCGGTGATCGCGGGCTGAAGGCCGGCACCATCGAATACAAGGGGCGCGGCGAGGCCGAGCCCGAGAACTGGCCGCTCGCCGATGTCCGCACCCGGCTCGCCAAGCTCCTGGCGTCTTAGGACGTTCGGGCTTGCGCTGTGGGTCCTGGCGCAGGCCGCGAGCGCCGCGGGCCCGGCGCCGTGGGGACACATCCCCGTCCACCGCGACGCGTTTGCGAACCGCTTCGCGGCCGAGGTGTGGCTCGCCGACATGTCGCAGCGCCTCTCGGTCCTGGTCCCGGGGCGGCGCTTCCGGCTGCGCCTGCTCGAAGACGTCCGATACGCGGCGTTGCGCGAGGGCCTGCGCCCGCGCGTGGTGCTCGCCGTGATCGAGGTCGAGAGCGCCTTCAACCCCTACGCGATTTCCTCGCAGGGGGCGCTCGGCCTCATGCAGGTGATGCCGTTCTGGACAAAGCGGCTGGGGCGACCCGCCGCCAACCTCTTTCGGATCCGCACCAACCTGCGCATGGGCTGCCACATCCTCCGGCATTATCTGAACCGCCACCGCGGCGATCTCTTCACGGCGCTGGCCGCCTATAACGGCAGCAACGGGCTCCCCTACTACCCGGACCGCGTCTATCGCGTATTCCACGCCCGCTGGTTCCATCAATAGCCGATCCGCGCCCGCGCCTTCAGGTCTCGTCGTAACGCACCAGGAAACTCTCGGGCACGCGCCCCTCGCTCGAGGCCTCGCGCGCAAGGCCCATGACGCGCGCGCCCGCCGGGCCCTTGGCGACCCGCGCGCCGAGCGCCTCGAGCGCCGTCTCCGGCCCGCAGGCCAGCACCTCGACGGATCCGTCCTTGCGGTTGCGCACCCAGCCGGTGACGCCGAGATGACGCGCCTCGTCGCGCACATAGGCGCGAAAGCCGACGCCCTGCACCATCCCCGTGACGATCAATCGGACACAACCCATAGCCTCCTCCCTAAGACCCATCGCGCCTCGATGCTTTGCGCTTATCCTCGCACACGACCTTCCCTTTTATCCATCCATAGCAGAGAGGTTTTTATGGGTCTCCATCTCGGCGACATCGCCCCCGACTTTAGCCAGGACTCGACGGCGGGGCCGATAGAGTTCCACAAGTGGATCGGCAACCACTGGGCCGTGCTGTTTTCGCATCCCGCGGACTACACGCCGGTATGCACCACGGAACTCGGCAGCGTGGCGCGCCTCATGGAGGAGTTCACGCGTCGCGACGTGAAGGTGCTGGCGGTAAGCGTCGATCCGGTCTTGACCCACAAGGAATGGATCAAGGACATCGACGACACGCAAAAGACCCACGTCGAGTTTCCGATCCTGGGCGACCAGGATCGCAAGGTCTCGACCCTGTACGACATGATCCATCCGCGGCAGAGCGGCACGCTCACGGTGCGCTCGGTGTTCATCATCGACCCGAAAAAGGTGATCCGCACCATACTGACCTACCCGGCCAGCACCGGGCGCGATTTCGGCGAGATCTTCCGGGTCATCGACTCGTTGCAGCTGACCGACAAGTACAGCATCGCCACGCCCGCCAACTGGCGCAGCGGCGACGATGTGGTGATCTCTCCCGCGATCACGGACAAGGCCGCGCTCGATGCCCAATTCCCCAAGGGCTACAAGGAGATCCGGCCCTACCTGCGCGTGACGCCGCATCCCGGACCGTGAGTGGACGACCCTACGAGGCCGCGGGAAACCGCTGACGGGCCTCGCGCACGGATTTCCAGAAGGAGTAACCCGCGATCGGCACGAGCGGGATCACGACCAACACCAAGCCCACGCCGACATGCGCCAGGTTGTGCACATGCAGCCCGGTTGCCCACGACAATGACGCAAGGCCGGGATCGATGAGCCCGATGGCGCCCACGACCATGAAAACGACGCCGCCGCCGCTCAAGGTGCGGCCGGCCATCTTGCGCGCCACGTAGACGCGCGCGCGGCCATCGAGCTTGCGCCGGGCCATCCAGCCGCCAAACAGGGAGCCGAGAAGCATCTGCGTGACCGTGGTCCCGAGCCCGAAGAGCAGACCGGGCAGGAAGGCGAGATAGGCGTGGTGCATGGCCGGCGCCAGGACCGTGTAGACGATGATCGCAAAGGCGCCCGTCCCCCACCCCGCCAGGAAGCCATGGATGAGCGGCATGTAGCGCGGCAAGGCCGCGGGCTCGTCACGGGTCTCGTGGTCGAGCGCGTGGCTGTGGAAGAGGTGCGGGACGCGGCCCTTGCGCAATATGAAAAGCCCCGAGGCCGCCATGACCGCCCCGACGACGATATAGACCCCGAAATTCCAGCTTGCCCCGGAGAGAAAATCGCTCATGGCGAAATAGGCGAGCTCGGAGGCGATCGCGCGCTGCAAGGTGAAGGCGAGCGAAAAGAGCAGGCCGGCCCTGAAGCCCCCACGGACCGAGTAGGATCCTATGGCATAGTTGAACGTGATCGGCCAGGTGTGCTCGTCGGGCGTTATGCCGTGGACCATGCCCAGAAAAAACGCGGTGGCCAGCGCAAGACCCACGCCCAGACCAGCGAGCCCGGGGTTCCAGAGGTTCAAATCCGCAATCGCCACCCTATCCGTCCCGCCTCTCTACGTAATCGCCTACTTTACCGGCAACCGGGATCCGCGCCAACCGCGCCAACCGCGCCAACCGCGCCAACCGCGCCAACCGCGCCAACCGCGGCCACCGGGACCTTGGCCGGGGCGCCGGCCTCCTCGCGCACCAGCCGCGGCACCAGATAGCCGGGAAGCCGGGCGCGCAGGACCTCCATAAGCCCGAGGGCGCGCGCGGCGTCGACCGCGAAATGCGCGGCCCCCTCCACGCGATCGAGCATGTGCAGATAATAGGGCAGGACGCCGGCCTCGAACACCCGCTCGCTCAGGGCCGCCAGCACCTCGGCGTCGTCGTTGACCCCGGCGAGCAAGACCGCCTGGTTCAGGAGCGTGACGCGCGCCGCGCGCAGGCGCGCGCAGGCGCGAATCACGGCCTCGTCGACCTCGCGCGGATGGTTGATGTGCAGCACCATGACGACCGCAAGCGGCGTCTCCTCGAGCCAGGCGAGCAGCCCCTCATTGACGCGGCTTGGAATGACCACGGGCACGCGGCTGTGCAGCCGCACGCGTTTGATGTGCGCCATGGCGTGTAGCGCGCCCATCAGGCCGGCGAGCCTGTCGTCGCTCAGCGTCAGCGGGTCGCCCCCGCTCAAGATCACCTCGCGGATCGAGGGATCGGCGGCGAGATGGGCGGTGGCCCGCGCCCAGCCATCGCGCGCGGCCTGGGCGTCGGCGTACGGAAAGTGGCGACGGAAACAATAACGGCAGTGAATGGCGCAGGCCCCCGTGGCGGTCAGCAACACGCGGCCCTCGTACTTATGCAGGACCCCGGGCGCGACCTGGGCGGCCAGATCCCCGACCGGGTCTTTCGAGAAACCGGGCTTTGGCGCCTCCTCCAGATCGAGCGGCAGGATCTGGCGCAACAGGGGATCCTCGGGGTCGCCTGGGCGGATGCGCGCGAGATAGGCGGGCGGGACCCGCACCGGGAAATGCGCGTGCGCGCGGCGCGCGGCCGCGAGCAGGGTATCCGGCAGCCCCAGGGCCCGGACGAGGGCCTCGGGGTCGCGAATGGCCGTCGCCAGCTCCGCCTGCCAGGGTGCCTGCCGTGCGGGATCGGTTCGATGTATCATAGGCGCGCACTGTCCGTGTTCGGTCGACAAAAGGCAAGCGACACCGGCCAGCCCCCACTCCCATTCGAGATCGTCATGACCACCTACAGCACCAACGAATTCAAGAGCGGACTGAAGATCATGCTCGACGCGGATCCCTGCGCAATCATAGAAAACGAGTTCGTGAAACCCGGCAAGGGCCAGGCCTTCAACCGCGTCAGGATCCGCAACCTGAAGACCGGGCGCGTCGTGGAGCGCACCTTCAAGTCCGGGGACAGCGTCGAGGGCGCCGACGTCATCGATGTCGAGATGCAGTATCTGTATAGCGACGGCGAATTCTGGTACTTCATGTCGCCCGAGACCTATGAGCAGCTGGGGGCCGACAAGACCGCCGTGGGCGATGCCGCCAAGTGGTTGAAGGAACAAGCCCTGTGTCTCGTGACGCTATGGAATGGCGTGCCCTTGAGCGTGACCGCGCCCGTCCACGTCGTGCTCAGGGTCACGGACACCGACCCCGGCGTGCGCGGCGACACGAGCGGCGGCGGCGGCAAGCCCGCAACCCTGGAGACCGGCGCGGTCGTGCGCGTACCGCTTTTCATCAACATCGGCGACAGCCTGAAGATCAACACCCAGACCGGCGAATACATTGCCCGCGCCAAGGAATAAGGACGCACCCGGCCACAAGGATGCCGCCTTACCGCGCGCGCGCCTCGCGGCCATCCGCCAGCGCGCGGCATTGCTGACCCAGACGCGGGCATTCTTCGAGGGGCGCGGCTATCTGGAGGTGGAGACGCCGGTGCTCGCGCGCGCGGGCGCGGCCGACGCGCAGCTCGCGCAGTTTGCGCTAAGCGACCCGATGCTGGGCACCCTTTACCTCCAGACCTCTCCCGAATACGCCATGAAGCGCCTGATCATGGCGGGCAGCGGTTCGATCTTTCAGATCACCAAGGCGTTTCGCCAGGGCGAGAGCGGGCGCTTCCATAATCCCGAATTCACGCTGGTGGAATGGTACGGCCTGGGCTACGACCACCGGCGCCTCATTGTCGAGGCCTGCGCGCTCATCGCGCGGCTGGTCCCGTCCCTCAAGGCGCCCGCGCGCGTCGTGAGTTACCGCGAGGCGTTTTGCGAGGCCCTGGACATCGATCCCATCGACGCGTCGACCGATCAGCTGCGCGCGGCTGCGCGCCGGCGCCTCCCGGCGGCGCGAGAACTGGTCCTGGACGACCGGGATGAGATCCTCGACCTGCTCATGAGCCATGCCGTGGCGCCCGGATTCCCCATCGAGGCCCTGACGGTGGTGACGGACTATCCCGCAAGCCAGGCCGCGCTCGCGCGCCTCAACGCCCAAGGGCTCGCGGATCGCTTTGAGATCTACCGGGGGCCGCTGGAACTCGCCAATGGTTTTCACGAGGCGGCGCGAACCGAGGAGTACGCCGGCCGATTCGCGCGCGAGGCGGCCAAGCGGCGTGAACGGGGCTTGCCTGGCATCGACCCGGACCAGCGCCTGCTGGCGGCGCTCGCCGCGGGCGGCCTGCCCGACTGCGCCGGTTGCGCGCTTGGCTTCGACCGGGTGCTGATGCTCGCCATGGACGCCACGCACATCGACGAGGTCCTGGCGTTTCCCATCGCGCAGGCCTGATAATCCCCCACCACAACCGACAGGAGGCCGCGTGAGCGCGCTCTTTTCATCCTTTCATCTACGTTCGCAGACATTTCGCAACCGCATCTTCGTCTCGCCGATGTGCCAATACTCGAGCATCGACGGCTTTCCAACCGCCTGGCACCTCGTCCATCTCGGCAGCCGCGCGGTCGGCGGGGCGGCCATGGTCATGATGGAAGCGACCGCGGTGAGCCCCGAGGGGCGCATCAGCCCCGGCGACCAGGGCCTGTGGAGCGATGATCACGCCGAGGCGCTCAAGCCCATCGTCCACTTCATAAAATCCCAGGGTTCCGCGGCCGGGATCCAGATCGCCCACGCCGGCCGCAAGGCCTCCACCGACGCCCCCTGGCGCGGGGGACGCCCCCTGGCGCAGGCCGAGGGCGGCTGGCCCGTGATCGCGCCAAGCCCCATTGCGTTCGCAAGCGGCCATCCGCGACCCAAGGCCTGCCAGGACGCCGACCTGCGGCGCATCGTGACGGATTTCACGCAGGCCGCGCGTCGCGCCCACGAGGCCGGATTCGATGTCCTGGAACTGCACATGGCGCATGGCTACCTGCTGCACGAATTCCTGTCGCCGCTCGCCAATCATCGCGACGACCGCTACGGGGGGCGGCTTGAGAACCGCCTGCGGCTGCCGCTGGAAGTGACCGAGGCGGTGCGCACGGTATGGCCCGAGGCAAAGCCCCTGTTCGTGCGCCTATCGGCCACCGACTGGGTGGAGGACGGCTGGGACATCGAACAGTCGGTGACGCTTGCGCGGGAGCTGAAGGCCCGCGGCGTCGACCTCATCGATTGCTCGAGCGGGGGCATGGTGGCGGACGCCGAGATACCGGCCGGTCCCGGCTATCAGACCCCCTTCGCCACCCGCGTGCGCGCCGATGTCGGCATCGCCGTGGGCGCCGTGGGCCTCATCAATGAGCCGCTGCAGGCCGAGCAGATCGTGCGCACGGGGCTCGCCGACTGCGTGTTCCTCGGACGCGAACTCTTGCGTGACCCGTACTGGCCGCTGCATGCCGCGCGCGCGCTGCATGAGGATGGCCAGTGGCCCGCGCAGTACGACCGCGCCCGACCCTGACATCGATCCGGCGGCCCCGGAAGCAACCGGGGCCGCTAACCGATGTGGTAGATGAGGTTCAGCGTGGTGAAGGTCGTGGTGGTGGCGTAGTGGACGAGCGCCGTGGAGGGCAGGCTCGTGTAATGGATGACCTGCTCCGAGAACTTGAGCGCCAGGTGGAACATGAGGGTGGCCGTCACCCCGCTGGTGGAGGTGACGAGCGTCCCGCTACGCGCCCCCATGACGCTCAGACGCTCGCTAAAGCGCGTCCCCCGGCGTAGATGCCACACATAATTCATCGCCACGTCACCGACCGGCTCATCCTGCGCGGAGCGCCCCACGGGATAGTAGTTCTGCCGGGCGCCCCCGCCAGCCTCGAGATTGAGGTGCATGGTGCGGGTGGCTACGACCGTCTGGCCGGCATTCACCATTTCCACGAAATAATGGTCGTAGCCGTCGAACAGGTTATGGTCGTAGCGGAAACTGCCGACCACGAAGCTGACGGGCGCCGACTTCAAGCTGCGCCGCACATCGAGCGTGGTGACCAGGCGGTTCACGCCGGCCACGCCGTTGTATGAAAAATAATTGTAGCTAAGGTCCCCGCCGTAGCTCCACAGGCCGACGGTGTCGCGAAGCCGGTCGGTGGAGTTCATGCTGGTGGTGAGCGCGACCCCGGAAGACGATGACAGGCCGGCCCCGAACTCACCATGCCATCCGGCCTTGGGAAGCGCCTTGGTGGCGGCATGCGCGCCCGCGGTCGCAGACAGCACCAATGCCAGACCGGCGGCCAGCGCGGGCCGCGCGCAACCGAACCGAGCCCTCATGCCGGACGCGCGTCACGCGATACCGGCCGGACACGACCGGCCATGACCGGCCGAGACCCCTTGCATGCCGTGCTTGGGCGGCGCGGCATGGCGCGCATTCGGCGCCCCGGAGAAGGACTGCTCCCGGCCCCGGCGACCAGACGCCAGGACCCACGATCTCCCTGCTGATTTTCCAATGGCGGCTCTTCCGTCTTTTCTGGTCGGACCCCGGACGCCGCCACAGGTTCCCGGCCCGTGGCCGATCGGCGCCACGCCCGGGCGAGCCCGCCCGACGCCGCGCGCCCTAGACCGCGACGGACGTCGCCGGTGGCGCGTTCAGGCGCCGCGGCCCGCTCGCGCCAACTCGCGCAAGGCGGCGATGGCGGAATCCAGGCCCAGGCGCCGGCGCGTGTTCAGAAACTCGAGCAGCACCGCGACGTCCGATGCCAGCAGATTCAGAAACGGCTCGAGCTCCGCGCCTCGCCCGTCGCTCAGGTAGCACACGGCGCGGTCCAGCCCCATCATCGCGGCCGGACGGGTGGTCGGCTCGGACACGGAAAACGCGGGCGCCACGACCGGTTCGGGCAGGAATTCGGGCTCGAACAGCACCTCGGGGCCGGCATCGGCCTCTCCCCCCGCGGGGGGAGCGGGCGCGGCGATGCCGTCTAGGACCAGCTCCTCGGCCCCGCCCAGCGTATCGCTCAAGGCCGAGCCGCTCGCCCGGTTGCCTCCCAGGGCCACGGCGCGCTTCAGTCGTTCCTCGGCCATTTGGCGCAACGCCGTGCAGCCCATGGCGCCCTCTTCCGACGACGCCACCCCCACGCTCACGCTGAGGGTCTTGCCGTCATGGATCGGGCGATGGGCGAACGCCCCGACCAGGCGCTGCGCGAGGGCGAGCCCTCGACCCTTGGCCACGCCCTCCACGAGTATGCCGAACTCGGTCCCGCCGAGCCGCGCCATGGCCGTCACGTCGGCCCCCATCTCGTCGCGCAGCACCGTGGCGACATGCCCCACCACCGCCTCCATCTGTTCATCGCCGTATTCGCGATACAGGATGCGAACCCGGTCGAGCGCCGCAAGCAACAGCGTGACGGGGCGCTGGGCGCTTGCCTCACGCAAAAGCGCCTCCCCGCGCTCATGGAAGGCATCCCGACCGAGCAGACCCTCATAGGGGGAGGTCTCCTCGGGAACCGGCTGCTCGAAACGCATGTAGGCCTGCGTGCAGGCCTGGAGCTGAGCCAGGTTCAGGGGCTTGGTGATGAAATCCGTGGCCCCGCACGCGAACGCCCGGGTCTTGGTCTCGTCGTCGTCGGCGCCCGTGATCACGATGATCGGGAGGTCCCGGATGCGGGCCTCATCGCTGGCCCGCACGCGGCAGATGAAGGCATAGCCGTCGAGCCGCGGCATCTCGATATCGGTGATCAACACGCCGACGTCGGGGGCCTGCACGAGCGCCTCCCAGCCGGCCTCACCGTCGGCCGCCACCGCGACGTCGAAATCCACCTTCAGCATCTTGCTGATGGCCTGGCGGATGACCGCGGAATCGTCCACCACGAGCACTCGACCACCGTTGCGCGCCGTCACCACCGCCGTAGTCGCACTCACACTCACCTCTGGTTATCGGCGGGGATTAACGGCCGCAAATCAAGGCCTTGCTACCCCCGCATAGCTATCCCTTGACCTTAGAACGAAAATCCCCAAAGTCAAATGATGGCGCGCGCAACGCCCTCGGTGGATGGCCGCGCGGACGGGGCTTTAGGCCACGCGCGCGCCGGGTGCGAGCTTGGCCTCGGCCACGAGATCGACGAGACCATTGACGGTGCGGGCCTCGATGAACCGGGTATCGTCTATGGTCGTTTCAAAGCGACCCTCGAGCGCGAGCAAGATACTGATCGCATTGACCGACTCGACGCCGAGGTCGCTATAGAGATCCCTGTCGGGCGGGATCGGCCTTGCCAGCTTGCCGCTGGTCTCGACGATCGTCATCACATCCTTGCGTATATCGCTGATATCCGACATAAAGCGACTCCTTGCCACGATTCTTGTCCCTGAACGCGCCGGTGGCGCACCAAGTCTCGATCCCAAGTGTTCCGGTTCGGGGGTGCGGCCACTCTAGGAGGGCGCCTTACGCCTGTCAATCCCACTCATATGGCGTGGCCTTGAACCAAATTGACGATCAAAAGCACCAGGGCAAGCACCAGCAAAACATGAATGAAACCGCCCATCGTGCGCGAACTCACGATGCCCACGAGCCACAATACGAGTAGAATGACGAACAGGGTCCATAACATGGCCGCCCCTCCGCGTGACCTGCGGACCACATTAAGCGGGCGACGCAAGCGGGGTCAATCGGCCTTCCTGGAAAAGGCGGGGCGTGGGCCGGCCCGCCGAAACGCGGATAGCGCATGAGCGAACAAGACCGCCGACAGGCGATTCGGTTTTACACGGAAGCAGAGCTCGACGCCCTCGAGGAACGGGACCCGGACACGGCGTACCGGATCGCGCGCGCCCAGGCCATCGCGGCGCGCGCGCGGCAGGCGTCCCCTCCGGACGCGGGCGCCGGACCGCCGGACGAGGCGGAGGTCTGCCGCGCCATCGAGGATGTGCGCCGGATCCTCCAGCGCGACGGGGGCGACATCGAACTCGTGGATATCGTCGGCGCGACCGTGCGCGTGCGGATGAAGGGCGCCTGCGCCGGCTGCCCGAACTCGGTCCTGGATCTGCGCAATGTCGTCGAAAAGGTGGTGTGTGCCGTGCCGGGCGTCTCCGCGGTCGTCAACACCTTCTGACGCGCCCGGCAGGCCCCGGCTTCCAGGAACCCCAACGGCGGAACCGTCCATGAAAGACTATATCGATCCACAAGCCCGCTGCCCGGGCCCCGAGTCGGTGCGAGCCGATGCCGTGATCATCGAGGGGCGGACTCATAGCGGACACGCCTGCCGGATCGTGGACAACACCGGCTCGGTGGCGCGCGCGGATCTCGCCGAGGTCCTGGACGCGCTGATCGCGGCGCGGCGATTCGGGACGGCGGCGCTCTCGGCGCACGGCGGTCACACCCTGGTCATCGGCCGGCCGGAGTCCACCCATGTCCAGTTCGGCGAGACCCTCTACCGCCTGCTGCTCTATCCCTACGAGGCCCGCATCGAGCGCTTTTGATCCCGGGCCGCGGCGAGCGGCCGCTCGAGGAGCCGCTCCAGCACCGCGAGCGGCGCGCGCGCCGGCTCCCTCAGGCCCTGCACGGGCACGTGGAAGGTCTGCTCGAACAGATACTGGCCGGCCATCGCCGCATGGGGGACCTGATCGGTAAAGACCATCCAGGTGGTCCCGGCCGGGAACGTCACTTCGTATTGGGGGCAGTGCCGCTGGAAATAGTCGTCGCCCTTCATGGCGTTGTGCAAGGCCAGCATGTAATGGTCGTAGGCCGAGCGGTGGCCGGCGGTAAGCCCGCACGCGGCCAATAGCCAGCTCTGCCCCGGCAGTGGCGGACGAATCGCCGGCAAAAAGCGCCGGGCACAGGTCTCGAAGGACTCGCCTAAGCGCCACACGCGGCCGCGGCCGTCGGGATTGACGTTGCTGAAGACCCGCAATATGCGCTGACCCCCGTTCGGACGCGACGGAAAGGCGTCCACGTGCAGGCGGCTGTCGTCCTTGCGATGCGACGAGGGCCGCTCCTTGGCCTCGACCGGACGGTAGCTGGTGCGCCCCGGGCGCAGATGCGGCGCGTAATCCGGCAGCAGGCCCTCGACCAGCATGCGCGCGCTCTGCGCAAACCGCGCCACCATGGCCTGCAGGCGCTCCCGTTCCTGACCCGCGAGCGCGGTCCCCTTCAGCTGGCCCGACGAGGCGTCATAACTGATGTTCTTGGCGCGGCCATCCGAGCAACGCGGATCCAGGAAGGATCGCTCATCCGCGCCGAGCGGGAAGGCAAGCCGCGGAAAGAACAAGACCCGCCCGCCCTCCAGGGCCTGTAGCGCCCGGCCCCTGACGGCCTCGCTGAAAACGGCATCGAAGCGCTCGCCGTCGATGTTCTCCAGTGGATCCATGACCCATCTCCCCCGCCATCGTCTATCGCCGGCCAGGCCAAGCCGCCCCAAGGCGTGCGTCTACCCCCCGCGCCCCGCCCGCCGACACAGCCGGTACACACCCTCCTCGCGCCACGCCAAGCCCTGCTCGGCGAGTCGCGGATCCTCGTCTACGGTCTTGCGCTCGCATTCCAGGACCTCCACCGTGAAATGATCCGAGAAGATCTCCTGGATTTCCGATGGCGAT
>DAHWGZ010000359.1:563-800 GCA_027335965.1 Acidiferrobacter sp. | reverse complement strand
CGGCATGGTCAGCTGTACGGCGATCGCGACGCTCCGGGACCAGGGCGGCATCGACTGGATCACGGTGCTGAAGAGCACTTCCATCCGCGCCCTGGTCGAGGACAAATCCCTGCAACCCGATCTCTCATTACTGTTCGTGGACAACCCCCTCGGTGTGGGGGTATGGCTGGCATTGCCGGCCGCATGGCTGGCCGATGAAGACGGTCGATCTCAAGGTCCGCCCCATCCACCATCGTC
>DAHWGZ010000359.1:0-553 GCA_027335965.1 Acidiferrobacter sp. | reverse complement strand
GGGTACGGCCCCACATCTTCCTCTGTATGCTCGCCTACTACGTCGAGTGGCACCTGAAGGAGGCCTGGCGGGAGTTGCTCTGCGCGGATGAAGATCGAGCCGCCAAGACCACCCGCGATCCGGTGGCCCCGGCCCAACGCTCGGAGGAGGCGAAAGCCAAGATCGTGCGCGTTCGGTTGGCGGGGTTTGCGCACAAGATCGGCGGGATTCCCCAGAGGCCCCTTCCCCATTGCTTGCGGGCAATCGCGAAAAAGGCGCGAGAGTGTGACGGTATAGGCAAAAATGGTGTGTGGGGCGACGCCTTCGGCTTCCTTGACCTGGATGGCGGCAGCGACATCTTTGCGGCGTATGTTGGCCATCGGTTGGCCATAGGGAGAGCGCTCCCCCAGTGGACAATCGCATCCTCACCCTTGGTATGCGTCACGAGCGACGATCTCGGTAAGGTACCGATCGTGCACTTCACCCAAAGTCGTGTTTTCGGCCTCGATGCGCGAGACGAATGTGCCGTGATCCATTTCACTTTCCGCCTGACGAACCCAGGTCTCTGCCCTGA
>DAHWGZ010000358.1 GCA_027335965.1 Acidiferrobacter sp. | reverse complement strand
GCATCTCCTCTTCGAGATTGACCGGGATGGTTTCTTTAGCGAATTGATCCATCGGGTTTGGGCCGCGCTGCGGCCTTAGGACCTCTTAAGGGGGCTTTCAAAGATAGTTCCTCAGCATACCATAAACGGCCGGTACACCAAAGGCGGAGCCTCTTCCAACACAGGGCCCCGTCATTCACCTCCCCAAGTTCTTGATGAGGCGAAGGGCATCCGAATCCGCTGGCTTTTGGGGCTCGCCTCTGCTATAACGGAGGGCATGAACGATCCGGGCCAAGATGGGGGGGTGGATGTGTCGCACGTGCGCGTGCGCCTGATCCGTCCGGGCGAACGCGCCGAGTGGGACCGCTTGATGCGCGCCCACCATTACCTGGGGCTTGCCGCGCTCGTGGGGCGCAGTCTGCGCTATGTGGTGGACAACCCCCTCCGTGTGGGGGTGGACAACCCCCTCCGTGTGGGGGTGGACAACCCCCTCCGTGTGGGGGTGGACAACCCCCTCCGTGTGGGGGCGGAGGCGGATGGCCAGTGGCTGGCGCTCGTAGGCTGGGCGTCGGCGGCCTTGAAGTGCGCCCCGCGGGATGCCTGGATCGGCTGGGCGAAGGCCTTGCAGTGGCAACGTATTGGGCTCATCGCCAACAATGCCCGCTTCCTGATCCTGCCGGGCGTACAGGTGCGGAACCTCGCCTCGCGGATTCTGGGCCAGAATCTCGCGCGTCTCTCGGCGGATTGGCAGGCGGTCCACGGCCACGGCCTTCTGCTCGCCGAGACCTTCATCGATCCGGCGCGCTTTGCCGGCACCTGCTA
>DAHWGZ010000357.1 GCA_027335965.1 Acidiferrobacter sp. | reverse complement strand
CCTGCTTGAGGGCGGGCGCATCGTTCACGCCGTCACCGGTCATGCCGACGATCCTGCGGTGCCGTTGCAAACCCTGCACCAGATGAAACTTGTCTTCGGGAAAAACGCCGGCATAGACCGCACAGTCTTCGCCAGTGTCCACGCGGTCGCAGACGGTGCCGGTCAAGCCCAGCGTCTGCGCGACGGTCTTCGCGGTGGCGACGTTATCGCCGGTCACCATCCGCACCCGCACCCCGAAATCGTGCAGGGCCTGCAAGACCCCCGGCGCGTCGGCGCGGATAGGGTCCGCCAGGGCCAGCAGCCCGAGAAAACGCGGCGCCCCCGTGGGGCCCGCTGCCACCGCCAGGACCCGTGCCCCCTGGGTCGCCAGTTCCGCGGCGATAGGCTCCCAGCCGGCCGCCTGGGTCAACTCGGCAATGACTTGGGGCGCCCCTTTCATGGCCTGCCACCGCCCTCCGCCGGCCTCAAAGGACGCCTCGGAACGTTTTGTGGCCGGGTCGAATGGCGTAAAGCTCGTACGTTGGGGTATCGCCGCATTGTTCGCGTGGGCGGCAGCCAAGATGGTCAGGTCGATAGGGTCTTGGGTGGCATCGTCGCTGGCCACGGCGGCCATGGATAAGAGTTGGGCCTGCATCGTTTCACCCATAGGGCGGGCTGCCACCAGACTGAGCTGGTTTTGGGTCAGTGTGCCGGTCTTATCACTGCAAAGGTCGCTCATCGCGGCCGCTTCCTCGATGGCCGCCAGGCGCGTCACGAGCACGCCGCGCTGCGCGAGCCCAAGGGAGGCCATGGCCGTCGCGAG
>DAHWGZ010000356.1 GCA_027335965.1 Acidiferrobacter sp. | reverse complement strand
GGTTTGCACGGATGGGCGCGCGCGGGCGCCTTTTGGCAGTTCGTAGATGATGTGGGTAGCTAAGAGGTAGGCCATTGGGGACTGGCGCGGCCCGTTCGTCTCGCGGGTACGTTCCGGGTTCGTATCCGACAGCCCTTGCGCAACCTCACACAGCCACCCCTTGAATGCGTGCTGGCGGTCTACCGTCGCGGCGGTGTCTTGTGCCAGCATGACGACCTGCACAGGCGTCCCATCGGGACTGTTTTCCGGCACCGGCATGGAATGATTGTGCGTCAGGTTTTCATATTTGGCGGCTCGCATAGAATGCCTCCTTTCTCGGTCAAAGCCATGCTCGCGGGCGTCCCCGCCCGTGACAGGGCATGCAGCGGGGCAGGCAATGGGTATGCCCCGGGAGATCTGTCGCAAACGGCATCGCCGGTCAGGGACAACAGGCCATGGGTCGTATGGGGCAAGCCGGTATCCACAAAAGCTGTGGACAAGGGTGTGGATGGCGACGGGGTATCGAGCATTTGGTAAGGCAGGATGGGGCAGGTTGCGGTGTTGCTGTTTTCGGAGGCGGCCTGGGTCCTGGCGGCTGAGCGGGACCTTGCACGGTCCCTTATCGGGGTGGACGCCATCCGCCTGCGCAGCCTTTGCCGCCCACAAGCCGGCGGCCACGCCGGGCCGGGAGCTTCGGGCGCTGGCCCCTCACGAGAAGCCACTAGATTGGTCAGTGACCCCCTGCCCCTGGCCGTGTGCGCCGTGTTGAAGAGGTGTGAGGGGGAGGGCCAAGTCCAGGCGTATGGCGTTCCCCCGCCCGCCGGCT
>DAHWGZ010000355.1 GCA_027335965.1 Acidiferrobacter sp. | reverse complement strand
GTCAAATGTGACCTGCCTCCCCGGCAGGGCCAAGGTGTCCCTTCGCGGGCCAGCAGGGTCTCGCTGCCATCGCGCCGATGCGCGCCTCGCATCCTCAGATCTCGTCGTAACGCACCAAAAAGCTCTCGGGTATGCGCCCTTCGTCTGCCGCCTCGCGCCCCACACCCATGACCTGCGCCCCCGCCGGACCCTTGGCGATCCGCGCGGTCAGCGCCGCAAGCGCCGTCTCCGGACCGCACGCCAGAACCTCGACGGACCCATTCGCGCGATTGCGCACCCAGCCGGTCACGCCAAGATGACGCGCCTCATCGCGCACATAGGCCCGAAAGCCGACGCACAGGGCCTTCCCTTATATCCATCCATACAGAGAGGTTTTGTGAGCCTGCATCTCTGACCCGGTGCGCGACAAGCCCCGCCGTCATTGTCGGCGATATGGCCTATCAGGGCGGGAAGCATGTCAATGACCGCATCGTCGCCACGCCCGCCAACTGGCGCAGCACGACGATGTGGCGATCTCGCTTGCCATCAAGAACAAGGCCGCGCTCGCCGCCGCATTCCCCAAAGGCTACAAGGGGATCGGCCGTACCTGCGCATGACGCCGCGTCCCGGGCCATGAACGGCCATAATCCTATGGGGAAGCGGGAAACCGCTGGCGGGCCTCGCGCACCGATTTCCAGAAGGCATAGCCGGCGATCGGCACGAGCAGGATCACGACCAGCATCAGTCCCACGCCGAGGTGCGCCAGATTATGCACGCGCAGACCGGTTGTCCAGGACAACGAGGCCAGACCGGGATCCACGAGCCC
>DAHWGZ010000354.1 GCA_027335965.1 Acidiferrobacter sp. | reverse complement strand
GCGGGATGGATAAGCCAAAACACGCCGTCCCGCGCCCCGATCGGGCTTTTTTGGGCTGTTCGAGAGACCTTTTGTGGTCTGAAACCCGAATTCCGGACAGACTACGCCCTGAGAGGTCGCAGCAGGTGTTTGCGCACGAGGGAGAGGTGGGCCAAGGCGCAGGTTACAAACCGCCGATGGGCGTCCTTCTCGAGACCTCGGTAGCGGACCTTGGTGAAATGGAACGCGCCTTTGATGACGCCGAAGGCATGCTCCACGCGGCTGCGGATCTGGGACTTGATACGATTACGGGCGCGCTCGACCTCGTTTACGACGCCCTTGTACCGAGTGCGGCGGTTCGTGAGGTCTTGTGCCTTGGGGCGTGTGGCCGGAGGACATCGGTCTGGCCCTGATAGGCCGAATCGCCCCACACCCGCGTCTCCTCGCCATGGAGGAGATCGGGCAGGACCGTGGCGTCATGGACGTGAAAGGCGGTCGCCACTGGCCCTACGGCTGGCAATGCCACGGTGTGGCTGACCTTGGTCGACGAAGGGGCGTTGATAATGGTGGCGTCCACGATCGTGCCCTTGCTCACCTTGACGCCCCAGGCCTCCCGGTGGCGGTGGACCTCCTGGAAGAGCTTTTGGCCGGGATGATGCTTCTCGAGGAGAGGGCGGAACTTCAGGATGGTGGTCTCATCCAGCACCGGCTCCCGGCCGAGATCTATGCCGACGAACCGGCACATGGAGACCGACTCGTGCAAGGCCTCCTCGGCCCCCGGATCGGAGAGATTGAACCACTGCTGGAGGAAAGTGATCCGCAACATA
>DAHWGZ010000353.1 GCA_027335965.1 Acidiferrobacter sp. | reverse complement strand
GCGGTCCGCGCGGACCCCAAGGCCTTCACCGAGGCCTTGGGGTCCCTGTCGCAGAAGATCTGTCGTTTATGCGCAAAGCCCTGATACAAGTGATTCGCGGCTATCAGTACTTCATAAGCCCATGGCTCGGCTCGCATTGTCGTTACCACCCGACTTGTTCCGCCTATGCCATCGAGGCCATAGATCGCCACGGGCCGCTACGCGGCCTCTGGTTCGCCGTGAAACGCATCGCCCGTTGCCACCCATGGCACGCCGGCGGGCATGACCCCGTTCCTCGCTGAGGTTGTTCGAAACCCCGATCATGAATAGTTATCGCCCGGTACTTTATATCCTGCTTGCCGTCATCCTGTTTTTCCTATGGACGGACTGGCAACATTGGCATGTCCCCGTGAGCCATCCGGTAGCTACCACGAGCGCCTTACCCGTGGCCCCTGGGCAGGCCGCCCCACCGGCCGCGCCCACCACCACAGCGCCCCCCGCGCCTACCCACGCAGCCGCCCCCGTGACGTCCCACGCCGCCTCGCTGGTGGTGAAGACCCGGGTCCTGACCGCCACCCTCGACACCCAGGGTGCCGATATCACGCGTCTTGTCTTGCATGGGTATTTTGCTGACAAAAGCCACGCGCATCGCCCGTATGCCTTACTAAAGCCCAGCGGACACCGGGTATTCGTGAATGAAAACGGCCTCCTTGGTCGGGTCCCGTTACCGAACCACACCACTTTCTACGGGACCAGCCATCCCGGTTCGCGCCTCACCGCCGACACCAAGCCTGTGCAGATACGATTCCGTTGGCACAAGGGCGCGGT
>DAHWGZ010000352.1 GCA_027335965.1 Acidiferrobacter sp. | reverse complement strand
CCATCCGGTGAGATCCGGCCTTCCCTCCCCCCTTGACCGGTCGTGGCGCATATCCCGTTCTCTGCGAGCGTTAGCCGCACCTTCCTCTCCGCCCCTGAACCGCTGACCCGCTGATTCGGGAGCGCAGTGGGCGTACCGACGCCCTGCCGCGCGCCGGGGACCATTCTCGTGGCGATCCCTACTACCATCAGCCGGTGCATCAGGGCTATTCTGGCCACCGCTACGGCCATTTTGCCCGGGCGCGGAGCGCCCTTGTCCGTACTCGCGTAAGACACGAGCCATGCGGCCCCCGATACCGCACAGAGGAACGGTCGGAATGATCGCCGGCCGGGCCTGGCGCTGCTCATTGCCGGCCGTACATGGTGGGCGGTATGGCGAGCGCTGGCATGGCCGGGGGGACCCGTCTCCTGAACCGCCATGCGGTTACTGCGGGGCACTGCGACGCCTTCTGGCAGCTAAGCTCAAGTTGCCCCGAACGAAAGACGGTTTCCCTTGGCCATTCAAGGCATTGTGAGAAGATCCCTGTTCCGCGCCCTGCCTACACGGCGAGGGTGTCGATCAGCGCCATGGCGCGCGCTTGCAGCGGATTAGGTTGGGTCGTCACGGTGAAGGTTGGGGCATCATCTTCGGCGGAGGTGCGGCACGTGTTGCGCACGATGGTGGCAAGCTCTGTGAGGAGTGTTTGGAAGCTGTGGATGGGTGTACCGTCTGCGTGGTGTCGACGGGCGACCTTCGCTTTCGCGCCCGCCGAGCGCTCGGCCGGCGCCACCGGGTCACGGGTGGTCTTGGCCGCCTGGTCCTCGTCGGTAAA
>DAHWGZ010000351.1:322-816 GCA_027335965.1 Acidiferrobacter sp. | reverse complement strand
CGTTGGTCAAATCTGTGACACCCGGTCCGTCTTGGCCCGCCGTTCATCCAGAGCGACGCCGCCTTTGTTGTATAACGATGGCAAGAGGCCTTAAATGGCGTCTGTGCCCACCCTGCCTGACTCTTAGTGACCAACGAAACCCATCCGTCATCGCTTTCCGGCGTGACCGCCGAAGGCGTCCTATCCCCGACCATGCGTGGCGCCGGGGGAGCGTACTTATCGGCGTACGCGCTCTATGTGAATGCCGCGGCCGCCCAGGTAGGGCTGATCGCCACCCTGCCCGCCCTGGTGGGGTCGTTTGCGCAACTGCTTGCCGCCTGGTGGGCTGAACGTCGTGGCGAGCGCCTGGGCCTTACCATCATGGGACTCGCGGCCCAGGGGTTTCTGTGGCTTCCGGTCATTGTCCTGCCGCTCCTGTGGCCTGACCATGCCGTAGCCCTCCTTCTGGTCACGCTCACCCTCTATTACGGCGCCAATCACTTCGCCAATCCGCT
>DAHWGZ010000351.1:0-312 GCA_027335965.1 Acidiferrobacter sp. | reverse complement strand
AGCCTCATGGGCGATCTCGTTCCCGAAGACATGCGTGGACGCTACTTCGGCGAACGCTCACGCCTCATGAATCTCGCCAATTTCGTGGCGCTCGTGAGTGCCGCCCTGGTGTTGCGACTCGCCAAAAACCACGGACACACCGAGATCGGTTTTGTCGCCATCTTCACGCTTGCCATGCTCGCGCGCATGCTCTCGATTCCCAGGCTCCGCACGGTGCGCGAGCACGCCTTGCCGAAAGGTCGCCTGAGTCTGCACCCGACGATCCTCTGGCGAGAGATGCGCGGGACACAGTTTTCGCGATTCGCGATCTTT
>DAHWGZ010000350.1:574-816 GCA_027335965.1 Acidiferrobacter sp. | reverse complement strand
GGGCGTGCCGGTCAGAGCGGTGCGGCGGTGTCGTTTGCCTTGCGTGCCGAGCACGGGGCACTAAAGCGCATCGAGCGCTTCACCGGTCAGCCGATCCCGGTGCGCGTGCTGGCCGGCTTTCCGGTCACAGAGGTCCCGGCGCATGGCGCGAAGGGTCCGGCCCCGGCCGGCGCCGGCCGGCCGCAGCGGTCCGGGGATCGCCAACGCACGGGACGGCCAGGTGGCGCGCCCGGGGGTGGACG
>DAHWGZ010000350.1:0-564 GCA_027335965.1 Acidiferrobacter sp. | reverse complement strand
TCGCAGGGCCGGGACGGCCGCGGACCGGCGGGGCGTGCGCGCCTCGAATCGGTGGGCGGGGAGTCCTAACTCCCCGGCGACCCGCGCCTAGCGGGTGCGCAGGGATCTACGAAGGGGGCTTGCGCCCCCTTTTTTTTGGTGCGCCCGGCAGGGCGCACCTGCTTGGAGGTGAAAGTCCTCTATCCACCCGGCAAGGGGAAGGATTAGCAGAAGGCAAGGGCGTTGCGGGTGACCGGGCGTCTGGAGGAAGCCGGAAGCAAAACGCTGGCCTGACGAACAGGAAGCGGATACGAGGCGACACGTTGGGGTGAGGCAGCCAAAAAGGCCAAAGCCCGGTACTTGCACAGACGACGTGGCGTATATCCGACAGGCATAAGCGGGAAGGCAGGTGTGTCATCCGGGGAGATCTCGCCTCATGCCTGAAAGGGCGACGCCGCAAGGCGGAGCGAGAAGTCAGCCGAGGCCATAGTAGGTGCGTTACGACCGAAGGGCCGAACATGAGAGACCGCGATTAGGACGACTGAACCTCGATGAGCGACGACGAAGCAGAATCCCGGGAAGCCG
>DAHWGZ010000034.1 GCA_027335965.1 Acidiferrobacter sp. | reverse complement strand
AAAACCATGAGGTTGGTCTTTTTCTTCACGCGCTGGCGGTACCTGAACAAGTTTCCTATCCACGGTATGTCGTCCAATAATGGCACGCCCTGCCAGTTGTTCTCGACTTCGTCACTGATGAGGCCGCCTAGCACTATGGTCTTGCCATTGGCCACGATCACCGTGGTCTTCAGTTCCCTTTTATTCGTGATGAGGTCGATTGCTCCGGAAAGGCTCGGCGCTATGCTCGACACGTTTTCATAGATCTGCATCTTGATGTTGTTGCCAGCCGTGATTTGCGGCTTGATCTTTAGCGTAAGGCCCACGTTCTTGCGCTCGACCGTCTGAAATGGATTGACGCCCACTGTACCCACGGTTCCCGCCGTGGAGTAGCTTCCGGTTATGAACGGCACATTCTGGCCGACCATGATCTTCGCCTCGGTATTGTCGAGCGTCAAAAGATCCGGGGTCGACAATACATTTACGCCAGAGACCGATTGCAGGGCGCGCGCGAATGCCGACAGGCCGACGACCGTTTGTCCGCCGGCGAGCTTAACCGCGCCGCTTATGAAGCCGAGCGCAAGGCCCGCGTCACTGGAAAGATTTGACGGATTAGACGCGGTCGAAACGATTCCAGAGCCTGTCAACGGAAAATTCGTGACGCCACCGACGGCTCCGTTTCCGGCTGGAGCGGCGCCCGCCCACTGCACGCCGAGCTCAGCGGTATTATCGACCGTGACCTCGGCTATGAGCGCCTTCACGAATACCTGAGCCCGCCGTATGTCGAGCTTCGCTATCACCGCGCGCAGGCTGTCGTACACGGTATTGGGGGCATTTATGATGAGCGCGTTGATCGACGGATCGGCCTGAACAAGCGAGGCCTTTATGGCGCGCGCCGAGACGCGGTTGCGGACCATGGGTTGCCCCGGCGGCACTCCCGGCGCGGACACCGGCATTACCGGGCCGCCCCGGCGCTTGCCCGCGCCCTTCGCCTCCCCCTGCAAAAGGCCACGCAGGATCTTTGCGATCTTGGTGGCGCGGGCGTTTCTCAGATACACCACATGCGTAGTCCCCCCGCTCGCCCCGCGCGCATCGAGCCTGCGCACGAGCGCCTCGATGAATCGGCGCTTCTTCGCGCTCGCGGTCCGCACGAGCAGGCTGTTGGTGCGCGTGTCCGGGACGATATAGACGGAACTGTAGTTGCCGCTCGGCGTGCCCGCGGCATTCGGCAACTGGGCCTCGCCCAGTCGCACGAGCAGGTTGGCGACATCGACCGCGGACGCATAGCGCACGGGCACTATGGCAATGGGCGCGCGCATCTGCGCCTCTATCCCATAGACGATACGCAGAAGCCTGCGAATATTATCGGCGTCGTCTGTGACGATCAGGGTGTTGGTGGGCACGTAGACGGACAGGATCCCCGCGCTCGACATCAAGGGTCGCAGAAGGGGCATGACCTGCGCCGCCTGGCCCTCCTCGATGGGTATGATCTGGGTCACCAGTTGATCGCCGCCATGCGGCCAGTAGCCGCTGACCGGCGCCGCCTGGCGCGCGTTGGCCTGCGGCAGCACCTTGATCACGCCTCCCGGGCCCGCAACCGCCGCAAACCCCTGCGCCTTCAAGGCGCTTAGAAAGATCTGGTAGGCGGCTTTCACGGATACGGGCTTGGTCGATATGATCGTGACCTTCCCCTGCACGCGCGGATCGACCAGGAAATTCTTGTCGGTGAGCTCGGCGACCGTGCGGATCACGGCGCGAATGTCGGCGTTATTGAAGTTGAACAGCATCTTGCCCGGCGGGATCTTACGCGACGTACTGACGTCCACCGATCCGGTCCCGGCTACGTGAGGCGTCGTATCAGCCCCCACTATCGGGCGCGCCTGGGGATTGGCCGCAAGCGCGGTGCGCGACCCCACCACGGGATGCTCCGGGCTCGGACCAACCCGCTGATTCGCGGCTTCAGCCGACGCTTGCAAGGACGCCAGTAACAGCGCTACAGCGATCCCCGCCCATGGCCGGCTAGCGCACGACCGGCTGCATACCCACTCACCCATCGGTAATCCGTCCTTAGAAATGGTATCCACCACACAAACGGACTCATGGGGCTTGCATCGTGTACTGAAAGACCTTCATGTGTCCGTCGCGCGCCACATCCACTGTGACATCGCCACTTTTGGCGCCCGCTACATAGGCGCCGACCGCTGCGCCCAGGGAATTCACGGGCTGCCCGTTTACCTCCTCGATGACATCCCCCTGCTGGAGGCCGAGACTCGCGAAAGCCGGCGCAGGCGCGCCTTTGACCAGCACGCCGCCCTCGGGTCCAGGCACCAGCCACGACTGTAAGGTCGCGCTTGACACGCCCGCAAACGCCGACACCACGGAAGGTTTCACGCGAACCGTAACGGCGGGCGCCGACCCCGAGCGCTGAGGCCGCGCATCCGCCGGGCCGGATGCCATGGGCATGGAGGGACTTGCCGATACCGGCGTCGCCGCGAACTTTCGGGAATACAGCAGAAGACTCTCGAGCCGGCCGTCCTGCCGCACAATGGCGCGGTTTGCGGTAACGGCCGCCAGAACCACGCCCGGGGACACGCTCATCCCGACCAGGTACGGGTGCACCTTGCCGCCCGACCCCGCAATCAGGGCCACGCCCGGATGGCCCGCCACCAGCCCCGAGAGGGTCAGTGCCAGATGGCTTACCGGGATCGCCGCCAGGGCCGTTGTCGGGGACCGGCCAAACAAATGACTCTTCAGTAACACCCGTAGCGGCGGCGGTGCGGACTGCGCCTGCGTGACGGGGGGCGACGCGAACCGCCCCGGGGACGAAAGCGCCCCCCAGCTCCAGTGGGTCAGGACCGCCGCAAGACCAATGATCGCGACGCCATTGACGACCTTTGCCGTGCGCGGCTTGGCGGCGGCGACCAGAAGCCGCCCACCGATAGCCTGCCAGGACATTTTGCTCTGCTGCCATTGCTCCGTTTGCATTGGCGCATTATATCCGTCCGCCACGCGCGTCCCATCCCTGGTTTTCGAGGTATCCAAACCGACCTCATCCGGGCAAACGCATGCCCGATGCGGTCTGCCCGCGCTTACGGGGGCTTATCCCGCCCGGATAAAAGGCTGTGGCCAACCGGCCGATGGCGCGTCAAACGGCCGTCAAAGCCACGCGTGCGCCGCGAATGCCCGGGTAGCCTCGGCCGAAAACTCATCCTTGAGCTTGATCAAACGAGCGGATATATCAGGCGCCACGCGCAACAGGTCCTGGGTAAGCGTTCTTGGCTTCTGGAAGGCTACAAGGCTGAACCCGGTCGCCACCCTTCGAAGACCATGAAACGGCACCGCACGATAAGGCCGGCGGCCGAGCCAGGCATTGGACCAAAGAACGGGCGGTGCGGTGTTGGCTGTCAGAACGATGCGATTTGCGCCAGCCATTGTCGCACGCACGAGTTGGCCCTTGTTCCAGTAGCTCGAGACCAGGGTCACGCCAATCAATCCCATGGTTGCGAAAGCCCCGAGTGTCCAGAAAAACCCGTGACGAGAAGACCAAAGAACGCTGCTTTCCGGTAACGCACGCCCCCCGAGGCGTTGCGCAAGCCGTTTCGTTATTTTCATGTATCTCTCCTTATGCTCAGCGTGCGGAACCATCCTATAGCACTCTTGAGCCCGCATAAGTCGGACCTAAGTAGGATGGGCACGCCCACCAGTAAAGGTGGTTTGCCATTATGACAGAAGAGCCCGTCCCTGTCCAAAAACGAACGGTAGTCGCAACGCGGCGCAGAGAGGCTCGCCGCGGGTATTTTTCGCCACTTTTCGACACGAATCCGGCGGCCCGCGCGGGTTTTTGAGGCGCGTCTTGGGCCGGGCGCCCCATGATGCCGCGCGGCCATCACGTTCCGGGATCGCGACGCGCGCGCCTGCCTCGAGAGACGAGAGCGGGGCTTCGCGTGCTTGTCGTCCAGGCGCTCATTTGATTTAATGAAGCGGTCCCCGTGGCGGCCGCCCATCCCATACGTTCTTCCTGGCGCGACGCATTCCTGCGAATGGGCCAGAGGGAATGGGGGCATCGGCCCCGGCGGCGAATGCCGAAAAATGAGGGCATTCAATCGACGCGCCCGTGGGCAGACGCGGATGGACGCGGGGCATGGGCGGCGCGCGACAAGGACTCGTTGGCGGGGCGGCGATCGTGATTCACGGACACCCGCGGATATTGGGGGCATGGAACGCTGCACCCACCGACACTTGCAACACCTCTGGCAATCCGGGGAGCGGCGCATGGGATTAGGCGTTGCCCCGAAGTGCCGACACCTCAACAACACAAGATGCCGATACGCGTCGGCCGGTCTCATGCGCTGGCAGCCCTGGGCATTTCCCCATTCAGGGCCGCCCGAATAGAGGATTTTCGATCGGCGGGCTTGGCGTCATGACGCGATTCATGGCCGCCAAGAATCGGTGGCTTGAGACAACCATATAAAGGGGCCGTAATGACGATAAAATCGAAGGGATACGCAACCCAATCGGCAACTGCAGAGCTACGACCCTTCACGTTCGAGCGTCGCGATCCAAGACCTCAGGACATCGTCCTCGATATTCAGCACTGCGGCATTTGCCATTCGGATATCCATTCGGCGCGCAATGAATGGGGCTGGACCTCCTACCCATTCGTTCCGGGCCACGAGATTGTCGGGCGGGTCGCGGCGGTCGGCAGCGAGGTCAAGGGCTTCAAGGTGGGTGACTTGGCGGGCATCGGGTGCATGGTGGACAGCTGCCGCACCTGTCCCTCCTGCGAGGCTGGCCTTGAGCAGTACTGCGACAACGGCTTCACCGGTACCTACGGCGGCGAAGACAAGATCGGTGGGACCCCGCACCCCCTTACGCTTGGCGGCTATTCCGACACGATAACCGTGGACCAGCGCTTCGTCCTGCACATCCCGGAGAACCTCGACCCGGCGGCGGCCGCCCCGCTTTTGTGCGCAGGGATTACCACCTACTCTCCGCTCAAGCACTGGAACGTGGGGGCCGGCCAGCGGGTTGGCGTCATCGGTCTCGGCGGGCTCGGCCATATGGGGGTGAAATTCGCGCACGCCATGGGGGCGCATGTGACCATGATCACCACTTCGCCCTCCAAGGGCGAGGACGCAAGAAAGCTCGGCGCCGACGACGTGCTGATCTCGACGCAAGCCGAGGCCATGAAACAGGCGCGGGACAGCTACGACTTTCTGCTGAACACGATTCCCGTGGGTCATGATGCGGACCCCTATATGGCGCTATTGAAGCGCGACGCGACGATGGTGATCGTTGGTTCGGTGGAGCCCCTGAAGAAGGTCGACGGGATTCCGTTGATATTCCGGCGGCGCTCTTTGGCGGGCTCCTTGATCGGCGGCCTGCCAGAGACGCAGGAAATGCTGGATTTCTGCGGCCAGCACAACATCGTGTGCGACATCGAGCGCATCTCGATCAAGGACGTCAACGAGGCCTACGACCGCACGGTCCGGGGTGACGTCAAATACCGTTTTGTCATCGACATGGGGACCCTCGGGTCCTGACGGAGGCTGCCATGATTCTGACGCGCGCGGGATCCATGCCGTCGCAAAAAGGCCCTGCGGAGTGGTTTACCGGGACCGTCCGCCTCGATCCCATTCATTCGCCGACGGGACCCTCGCGGGTCGGCGCGGCAAGCGTCACCTTCGAGCCGGGGGCGCGGTCCCATTGGCATACGCACCCTCTTGGGCAGCTGCTGATGGTGACCGCGGGGCGTGGCTGGACACAATGCTTTGGCGAAGCGAAGGTGGAGATCCGGGCGGGCGATGTCATCTGGTGCCCCCCTGGCCACAAGCATTGGCATGGGGCCACGCCCGACACGGCCATGAGCCATATCGCCCTTCAGGAGGCCCTGGACGGCCGAATGGTCGATTGGCTGGAGGCGGTCTCGGACGACCAGTACCTGGCCTAGAAGCTCGAGGGCCCATCCATCCACCCCGGGCCGCGCGGGCGCGTCGGCGCATGCCGCGAGCGCCTATCGTCGCCACGCCCCGGGCGGCCCCAGCGCGAGACCAAAGCGCCAGGAGCGGGCTCCCCGTGTCGCGTCGGGGCGCCGCGCGATACGCGGTTGCCCGCAGCGCCACGCGCGGTCCCCTGAGGCATTGGTCGTGCCTTGGGTGCGCGCGCCACTTCAGTGACCAATGGCTTTTACAAAGGTTTCCTGAGGCTCGCCTGAACTCCCGTCCCATTTCCACAGGCGCCGGACTCCAAACGGTGATTCGGCCAGAACAGCGAGACAAGACGCCTCGTTCCGCGCCCCGACGGGCGTTTTTTCCGAGAGCTCGGTCGCTACTGGTTCTTGTGTTTTGTCACCGAGGGTGTTGATGATGGCGCCCCCTGTTGGAGCCTGGCTGGCCCTTACGCCCCGGGATTCCAGCTGGCGGTGCGTCTCCCGGAAGAGATCCCGGGAAAGATGGCGCTCGTGCAGGAGATGGCGAAACTTCAGGATGGCAGCCTCATCCGGCACTGGCTCCCGGCCGATGTCGATCCCCACGAACCGACACATGAAGACCGGTCCATGCAAGGCTTCTTGCGCCCCTGAATCGGAAAGATTGCGCAACTTCTGGACGAGGGTGATCCGAGGCATGCCCTCAAGCCCCGTCGGAGGCCGGCCGCTCCCGCCCCTTGGGATGATAGAACGCGATGACCGCACAGTGGTCCTACCAGGAAACGACCTGCCCGTCTCCGCCAAAAACTTCTCCCGACAGACGGCCTTGCGATGGATTCCGGAGATGCCGCCAGCCCAGGTGATCCGGCGCATGAGTTCATCCACGCGCTCCCCCACCATAAACGCTGCGCGCTCTCCATATAAACATTGCGACCACGTTGCCCAATAATCGCGGCTACCCCATCAGTTTTCCTGTCTGTTTCGCTAGAACGCGCCAATCTTCGCGCATGCTACGAAATATGGCGCCTGTTCTGTATAAGGAAAACGATACTAGGACCATTAAATACACGTACAGACGCAAAAGCGCCGAGTAAACCAGCGCAAATATGGGAAATCCATAGCGCCATCTCAGAATATGAAATAACAGCATCAAGACACCGGCCTTATCCCACGGCGTATCGAAACCGTTTCCCGTCAGAACACCCAACCGGAATCCCATATCGCCAGAAGACCATATGTCGTATGCAGGCGCATGCTGAACGTAGAGCGCCCAATAGCCTTGTATATCACTGGATAGGAGTATCGCGAGCATCACTACTGGAAATGAGACCAGTATGGCAAGTGTTGTATTGAACAGTAATCCCCAAGGCGAGCGCGGGGCTTGCCCTTTATGGATAAGCTGCAGAAGGAGTGATCGGACAGCGGGCTTCGCGAGTTTTTTCACGGATAACCACCCTCCGAAAAGGGCGGCAATAATCAAGACCATGACCCCTGACGCGACTCCTAGCGAGCCGTGACTGTAATATCCGGCGCCTCGGATCACGGGCAATATCAGGCCGAACACATGAAATACTTGGCCAGGAAAGGTCCCGCGGTGGATCTTGACGTCCAGCAACAAAGCCCATAGCGCTATGGCCGTCAGAAACGACTTGTCTTTCAGCATGTCGCTTGCGCTTCTTCTGCGCACCGGCTGTACTGGCGCATCCTGCCTCAAAAAATCCCGAGAGGGCGGCCAGGGCCCTTTATAGTTCCGTAATTCTTCGGGGTAACTCATGGGCACCGTTTCCTCAATAATCCGTGGCGGAATCCCGCTTTGCGGATCGCGTAACGCCATTGCGAGGATCGGGTCGGGAACCGGGCGTGCGCGCGGCGTACGACAAGCCCTCCTGCGCCAAAATCCGAGTGCGGACCTACTCTTTATAGCACTCGAAACTGGACATGACGAGGACGCCTAAGATCAGTATAAGTAGCGCTGCCACCGGAAAAGTTGTCGCTCGCCCACAATCATGAAGGGTTCCTGCATCCAGGCCTGGAGCACGAAAGCCCCATGGTATAGGCGCATCTCACGGACGAAACGCGTGGATAGACCCTCTGTCGGCATGTCCCCTCCGGACAAAAAGCCGAAGGATCAGCCCGCTGGAAGGGACAATCCAGCGCTTCACGCCGCCGTTCTGGTCTCGTGATCACCGATTCTGGCGCACGGACCCCAAGGGACCACGATCCATCAGAATCCGTGATCACCATCGATCAGAACGGGTGATCACGAGAGGCCAGAAAACGCAGCCAGATCGCAGCGTAGCGGCGATGGCGTGGGCGACCTTGCGGCGCAGCCTGTAAGTCTACTCCGACGTCTGCTTGACGCTCTTAAGGGCCTCTTCGCACGGTCGTTGCGGATGGCGGCCTGCGCAGATGTAAAAGCGGTCCCGCGCCTCGCGCCTGAGCCCCGGCGGCCATTGCCCGACGGGCAGCAAGCCGCGCGGACTCTGAGCTGTCCAGGCGCCGATACCCTGGATGCGGCCGGGCATCGATACCCGCCACTCCGGCGCAAGGGCGTCCGAAAGCCTAATGAGTGCCGACGCCGTCTTTGCGCTCGTGAAACACCTCTTCTCCCTTGCCATGAGCGGGACTCACGCGCTTGAAGAGATCCAGGATGTGCGCCGTCCAATGGCGGATGTCCAGGCGGGTGACCTGCTCACACATGCGCTCCATGCGCGCCCGCTGCTCCTCGCGCGGCATGTCGATCGCCTCGTCGATCGCCCGATCCATGGAATTGCGGCTATAGGGGTTGGCCAGAACCGCGCCTCGCAGCTCGATTGCGACACCCGCGAATTCCGAAAGCACGAGTACCCCGTCACTCCCCTCATTGGCCGCCGCAAACTCCTTTGCCACGAGATTCAGGCCGTCACGCAACGGCGTCACCCAACATATGTCGGCCGCGCGATAGCAGCACAAGACCTCCTCGAAGGGCATCGGATTGGTGGATAGCATGATGGGAAGCCACGTCAGGGTTCCGTAATGGCCATTGATACGCCCCACGGTTTGTTCGATCTGCTGCTGCGCATTGCGATAGACGCGCATGCCGTCGGCCGGCGCCACGGTCGTCAGGATCAACTTCACGCGTCCGCGCAGTTCCGGGCGGCGCTCCAGCAAGCGATCGAAGGTCTCGAGCATCTGGTGCACGCCCTTCGTGTAGTCCACGCGGTTTATCGAAACGATCAGGATCTCTTCCTTGATCTCCTCGCGGATCTCCCGTATCCGCGCCTGCCCGCGCTCGCTTTCGACGATCGCGCGTATAAGCTCGGGATGGGTGCCGATGGGGGTCGCATCGATATGCGTGACATGGCCCTGAACCGTCACGAAGCGCGGCGCGGTGCTCTCCGTCAATGCCGTGCCCACATTCTGCCATTCGGGAGGCACCGGGCCATCTTCCATGATCGCCGCGGGACGCAGCGCCTTGACGAGCGCGCCAAAATTGCGCGCATAGCGCGCCACATGGAAACTCACGAGATCGCAGGCGAGCAGGCTCTCCAGGATCTCCTCGCGCCAGGGAAGAATGCAGAAGATGTCGGGCGCCGGAAAGGGTGTGTGATGAAAGAACGCCAACGTGACATCCGGGCGCCGCTCACGCACGAATTTCGGAACGAGCCACAGGTTGTAATCATGCACCCATATGACCGCGCCGGGCGCCGCCTCCGCGCATGCCGCCTCCGCAAAACGTTCGTTGACCTCGCGGAACGTGGCCCAATCGGTATGTTCCGTGCTGAAGGCGTATGGAAGGCTGTGGATCACCGGCCACAGGGCCTCTTTCGACGTGATATGGTAAAATTGACGCACTTGATTGGCATCGAGCGGCAGACGCGAGACCTCGTAGCTCCCGTAGCTGTCCTCCACGGTAATGCGCGGCTCAAATGTCCCTTTCTTGCCGGCCGGGGCCTTTTTCCAGGCCACCCAGGTAGCGCGCTCGACGTTCCCGAAAAATCCCTTCAGGGCGGGCACGATGCCATTGGGGCTCGTGTTCTCCACGAGCACTGTGCGACCGTCGACGACCTTCTCCTCGTAAGGCTGGCGATGGTAGACTATGACAAGCGGTGTTCCCATAAACTCCCCCTTTCATGGAATGCCTTGAGCGCTTCCAGCACTCCTGCGGCGCCGGGCTTGGCGCTCAGGTGCACGTTCGGTCGCGCGCGGACAGCGTGCACCAATCCGGGCTCGCTATTGCCCACGGCAACGCCAGCAAGCCCGGTCTCGAATAACGACAAATCGTTCAGCGTATCCCCGGCAACCAGCGTGTGCTCGCGCGCGAGCCCCAGGGCGACAAGCGTCCTTAGAAGCGTCGGACCCTTGCGCACTCCGGGTGGAAGGACATCGAAATACTGGTCATCCGAGAGCAGGACCTCGAACCCAAGCCGCTCCACATCCGCCCGTGCGGCCATTGCCTCGTCACGATCGCTGTAGTAACGCGAGACTCGCCGCCCTTCGACAACCGGCTGCTCGGTCAGGCCGGGATAGCGGGCAAGCACCTCCCCGATGCGCGCGGGCGCATCATCGGGCCAGCGCGCGTCGAGCCATGACTCGACGTCAGAGAGCGGACACCAATCGGGCCCGGCGGCAACGCTTGTACCGACATTCCCTATCACATGATCCGGACGCACCGGCAGACGATCCGCCAGTTCCCGCATGAACCCAAAGCCGCGCCCGCTCACGAAGATCACTATGAGCTCGTCGCGACGCTCGGCTATCCAGTTATAGAGTTCGGTCCGCGCGGATGCGGCCCCTCCCAGGAAGGTGCCGTCGAGATCCGTGGCAAGCACTGTCCGTTTACGATCAGCCACCCCCGCCATCAATCCGCACCCAGCAGGCGCTCGAGCGCCTGCTCCGGGGAGATCTCGCGCGCCCACAGGGCCCGGATAATGGGCGGCAAGCGCAGATCGATATCCGCATCCTGTTCGAGCATGCGCACGGCCTCGGCGGTACTGATGCCTTCGGCCACCTCGTCCGGCGGTTCATCACCGCGCGCCAGCGCCATACCCAGACGATAATTGCGCGACTGAGTGCTCGCGCATGTGAGAAACACATCGCCCGCCCCACAGCTCCCCAGCAAGGTCTCCGCGCGGCCGCCCAGGGCCACCGCCAGCTTGCGCATATCCTCGAAGCCGTGCGTGATGATCGCCGCGCGGGCGTTCTCTCCGAAGCCCTGGCCGGCTGCCATGCCGCAGGCAATCGCAATGACGTTCTTCAAGGCCCCGCCCACCTGCGCCCCCACGACATCGTCCGTGGTGGCGACCGTGATTCCGCCGCTCGCGAGCCGCGCCTTGAAGGTCTCGGCAAACTCGCGCGCGCCCTGACCGGAGGCCTTTTGGCCCGCCAGCGCCGCCATGGCAAGCGTCAACACGGTCGGTTCTCCGCGCGTGACCTCGGCGGCGAAACCGGGACCCGTCAACACTCCGATGAGACGCCCGGCGAACACCGCGTCCGCAACCTCGGTCATAAACGCGCCGCTGCCTTTCTCGAGCCCCTTGCTCGCAAAAAGCACCGGGACATCGCCCGGCAAAAGCGGCCCGATGCGTCGCGCAATCGCGCGCAAGGCGCCACTCGGCACCGCCATCACCACCACTTCGGCGTCGCGCAGCGCGCACGCGAGATCGGTGGTGGCGGTCAGTCCCTCCGGGAGCTGAACGTCGGATAGGTAGGCCGGATTACGCCGCCGGTCGCGGATCGAGGCCACCACGCGGGCCTGGCGCGTCCAGAGGTTCACGGAGTAGCCGCCACGCGAAAATGCCGCCGCAAGCGCCGTACCCCAGGCCCCCGCGCCGATCATGGCCGCCCGTGGCGGATGCGCGCCGTTTCCGATCTCTCTATCGCGCGACGATGGTAAATGTTCGATTTTCATATGGCTCAGACTTACCTTCAACCGCAATGGGGCGCGCTTTCCGGGACACGGGATACTCTTGACGATCAGGTGGGCGCGCGGCTATTGCGTGCCAGGACACCATCAATGACGAGAAAAGTCAGGACACCCGTAAAAAACGCCCAAAAAAAGATCGCCTCTTGCACTGTAAAGAGGAAATGAAGGAAACGCGCGGAATGAGGCCTAAGCGCGTTTAAGTGGGTCATGATACCACACAGAGACCGATCATAACAGTCGCACCAGAGACCCATGCGTCTGGTCGGCGCGAATGGCAAGACGATTTTCACATCGGCTTGTATCCCTATGAGATACATTTATATGGAATCAATTCGAGTGAGATTTTATAGCACTCGAACTTTCATCGCGGGTCATGATCCGCCAGCGGCAACGACTTGCTCGATTCATGGCTTGGTTGACCGGAAAGGGTGGCGCATAGCGCCCAGCAAAGAGTATCCGCGGTGACCATATCCGCGAGCCTCCGAGTAGGCGGCAATGGGCCCCCTGTCCGGCGTCCCACAAGAGGCCTGGGCGCTTTCCCGGATTTTTTCTCAACGCAGGTCGCGCTCTATCCGATCGACGGCTGGCGATAAGAGATATGCGTACGTTTACGCGACTATTCGGCGCACGGTAAATGGCATGCGTTAATCCTCGCATAAGCTAAGACAATGCAAGCTCGCCGGGTCGAGCGGGAACAAAACAAAGGGCGCGACAAGGCGCCGGAGATTGCCGGGATCGTGGCGCGCGCAAGCGCGCCCGGAGGGTGAAGACATTTTTGAGGATTTAGGACCAGGAATTCAGGACGGGTCTAACCCGTGTGGTCCTTTCCAACCCGGGCCAGAAAGGCGGGGTTGTGAGGGTGAGGCCATTGAAGGCTCGCATTGGATGCTGTTTTTTACATGCCCAGCCAGCACTTACATCACTGTTAAAAATAGCATGCCGCCAAAGAGTGTCGAGCGTCTTGTGTCAATGCCTCATGAAGCCCGTGCGCCCCGGATTCCGGAATACTGATGGGCTCGAACAGATTGGCCAGATAAAGATAATCCTCGCCGCTATCGTCGTAGAGGCGCACGAAGCCGTGCTCATCCGGCCCTTCCAGGACTTCTATAGGCGCACCCCGGGGTCAGGTCGTCAAATGACAGTCCGCCGCTGGATTCCGGTTTCGAAACACAGATCATGAACGTCATAGCCATCGCTTTACCTGCATCTCGACCTTGCCAATACCGTGGGCCTCGTACCAATGTACCATGCCTATCCGGTTGGCACCCAAAATCACTATAGATAGGGTGTTACTGCACCGCACAACCTACTACACGTAGTAGGTTGGTGAGTCAACCGGATAGGCAAGCAATGTACCTCGGCGAGGAAGGAGACGCCATCCCCACGGTCCACCCAGGCGACCCCCCTTCCTTTTCTTCCAGTGACCATTGCCATATCGCTTGCGCAGATTGGCCAGCTCACGAATTGAAGACCCTTCAGCTATGGTCTCGACCTCCT
>DAHWGZ010000349.1:518-818 GCA_027335965.1 Acidiferrobacter sp. | reverse complement strand
GACACGACATGCCGATCACCACCAGGGCGATGCACGAACCGCAATAGAGAAGGATCTGGCCGGGCGTCATCTCCCCGCCACCCGTAGCCGCCCGCGCCTGCTGCACAGGCGGCGCGCAGCCGGCGTCTGGCAGGCTCACCCCATGAAGCACATCTTTCACTGTCATATAGCCTCCTCGGCCCGAGAGCATGCCCGTTGTCAGCGCCCATTAAAGACGCCGACGGTTATGATGCCGGCCAGCGACGCCCCGTCAACAAGGGAACAGCGCGTCCTTCTTAGTTCTTGCGCACGAAGACGCGC
>DAHWGZ010000349.1:0-508 GCA_027335965.1 Acidiferrobacter sp. | reverse complement strand
ACGATCGGCCTTGAGGGTCGGCGATGTGCGTGCCGTGGACCACCGCCATCATGGTCGGCAAGATCTCCATGGACGTCGAGTTATCCACTTTAATTTCTATTACGGCTCCTGACACCGCCTCGTTCAAGGCCTTTTTGGTCATGAGCTGCGGACGTGGGCATGAATCCCCCAACACATTGACGACCCGACTGATTGGGTGGCTGCTTCCGTCTTCCAGTGTTATCTGTCCTGCCTGCGATTTCTCCCCTTGGTGCCATGCGGGACCTTCAGGTACAAGTCCGCGATCATCATCTCGCTTACGCCCACGGTCTCCGCGCCGAATCTGAAACAGGAAAGTGTCGAATACCGCAATGATTGCCAGCGCGACCATAGGGCTCAGAGAGTTCCGGAAAATCTCCACGGTACCACCCCCATTTGTGTGTTTGGCCCTGCGATGACACTCTGGCCGCCATACGCTTGGGCGTACAGCCTGCCAGAACCATTGTCCGCCACCCAGCCGGGACGCCGG
>DAHWGZ010000348.1 GCA_027335965.1 Acidiferrobacter sp. | reverse complement strand
CCAACGAGTATGCGCGCAGAATGCAACACCCAGATCAAGACCCGTCTATGAGGTCCGCTGCGTAGGGACCACTTCAAGGTGTATCTCAAGGCCTATGCATCGATACCTGAAGCACGGGCCTCTCTTGCAAAATACTTCCATTTCTATAATCATGAGAGGCCTCATCAAGCACTGGATCGACGGACACCGTGGGAGGCTTACACCACAGCGTCCTGGGATCTAGCCGCTTGACCAACCCGGCAGATAATCCACCTAAGGATCGGGAGATTCTGTCCAGGGGTTGGGGTCCATCTCATATTACCATCGCTTGAGACACGGGCTCAGCTATTTTGTTCCATGGCCGATAGGAAACCGCAAGCAGCGACAAAGCGGCCGGGGAAGGTAGGGCATTCCCATGCCCCATACCGCTCGTGGTGGCCCGGGATCTGTCCGGCGCCCCGCGCCCTGGCGACTGAGTGGGGCGGGTCGAGCATCAGGGATGACACGGGGGGCGGACCGATGCTGGCCGGCGTTTGGCCGGGCAGGGCCTGTATACTAGGCCGGGTACCGGGGCCCGTGAACCGAATTCGAGCGGTCCAATCCGCGGGCGCCGGCGGGGTCGGGGTCTGATGGCGCGGGGGCATAACACCCCCGTTTGAGGGTGGCTCAACCAATAGCCCCGCGTTCTGGGGCGCGAGCTGTCGGTAGGCGTGTGTTATATCGGATGGGAGATCGTAATGACCGAGAACGGAGTCCACACCCATGCGCCGCATGAGGAGTTCGTCCAAGAGGCCGCACAAGGCCCTCACAAGCATCATAGCTTGAATCAGTGGGTGGCGA
>DAHWGZ010000347.1:436-819 GCA_027335965.1 Acidiferrobacter sp. | reverse complement strand
GGCAACATCGGCAAGCCCGGCGCCGGACCTGCCCCCATACGCGGGCACAGCAACGTGCAGGGGGACCGGACCATGGGCATCTGGGAGCGGCCGCCGGCGGATTTCCTCGAGCGCCTGGGCCGGGAGTTCGATTTCGAGCCGCCGCGCGCGCCGGGCTATGACGTCATCGGGAGCATCAAGGCCATGGAGGAAGGACGCGCCCCCGTGTTCTTCGCCATGGGCGGCAACTTCGCCAATGCCTCACCGGACACCGCCCGGGTGCATGCCGCCTTGCGCCGATGCCGGCTGACCGTGCACGTCGCCACCAAGCTCAACCGCTCCCATGTCGTGCACGGCCAGGATGCCCTCATCCTGCCCTGCCTCGGGCGCACGGAAATCGACAT
>DAHWGZ010000347.1:0-426 GCA_027335965.1 Acidiferrobacter sp. | reverse complement strand
CCAGCCGCAGGGCGTGACCGTCGAGGATTCCATGAGCATGGTGCATATCTCCCAGGGCATGAGGCCGCCCGCGTCCGCGCATCTCAGGTCGGAATGCGCGATCGTGGCGGGATTGGCCGAGGCGACCCTGCCCAAAAGCCGGACGCCCTGGCGCGAACTCGTCGCCGACTACGACCGGATCCGCGACCGGATTGCGCGGGTCGTGGCGGGGTTCGAGGACTTCAACGCACGCGTCCACAAACCCCGCGGGTTTCATCTCGATCTGCCGCCGCGGGCGCGCAAATGGACGACGCCCTCAGGCAAGGCCCACTTCATCGCCCAGGACCTGAGCGCCCTCGTAGCGGACCGCTACCGACCGCAGACCGCCGAACGCGTCTTTAACCTGATGACTATCCGCAGTCACGACCAGTACAACACCACGATCTA
>DAHWGZ010000346.1:249-822 GCA_027335965.1 Acidiferrobacter sp. | reverse complement strand
GAAACACGCGCTTACTCACGGCTTTGAGTGTGCTCGAAGCCGGTTGTTCCCCCGCTGCCAAAAAAACCGCCATTGCCCGTCTACCGACTATGATAGCGCGGCGCGCGCCATGTCCCAAGTGCGGGCGCGAAAGCGCAGCAATTCGCAATGGGGCACTGACCATGGGCACCGAACGGGTCCCGCAGGGCGGGAAGACGCCCGACATCCGACACGGGCGCATCCAGACAGGCGCATTCCTGCCTCGTCACCGGGTGTTTCGGGTTCCATGGCCTCACATTGAGAGTTGCTGAAGGGTGGGTCGCGGTCTTGCGGCGCTGGATAAAAAATGCGCACCGGACGCCTAGGGGACGTACCGGTGCGCAAACCCCGCTAGCAATCGTTCAGGGTCCGCTCCGTGGACCCGTATCGGGAGACGCCGTCGTGGACGCCTTCCAGGATGACGTATGAGTGGAGTCTCCGCCCTCCGTGGGCGGCGACGCGTCGGAGGAGTCGGTCTTGGCCTTGGGGTTGCGGGCCTTCCCGGCCCACACCTCCCGCCAATAATCCTTCTTCAGGAGGTAGGCCAAGATCGAG
>DAHWGZ010000346.1:0-239 GCA_027335965.1 Acidiferrobacter sp. | reverse complement strand
TAGGCGGCCGGCGACTCGCGCCCCGGCACCAGGACCCGGCCGGTCTTGGTGACGATGCCGCCCCACGGGGCCAGGATGTTGGGCATGGCGACGTTCGGGAACACGTGGTTGTTCCAGCCCGAGGGGCGCTTCGGATCCCAGTAGAACGACGTGAGATAGGTGTAGAGGAAGCGGGGCCCGAGGGCGCGGGCCATGTGGCTTAAGTTCGGCGGCGGCAGCCCCAGCCACTTCTTGGCCTG
>DAHWGZ010000345.1 GCA_027335965.1 Acidiferrobacter sp. | reverse complement strand
CTGCAGCGTGATCGGGCGCGGCGCTATTATGGCGTGCATGCCGCGCGCCCCCAGGATGTCCCGGATGTCATCGTCCATTGGCCCGGGCGGGGGACGCGGGTGGTGCTGCGCGAGCGGCCCACCGCGGGACGCGCCGCGCCCAATGTGTGGGTGATGTTCGGGCCGCGTGCGCAGGATCGCGAGACGCTGCGCTATCGCCTCACATGGACGCGTACCGCCCGGGATCGCGGAGATCGCGCGATCGTGGTGTCCACGCTCATGGGCGGCAATGCCCGGAGCGGGGCGCGCATGTACGTCATCGACTATGCCGGAGGGGCAATCGCCCGGCGGCTCCCGGATCATGCCGTTGCCGGAACGGTGCGGGTACGTCCCGATACCTTCGTCACCCAGGATAGCGTGCGCTACAACCCCTATACGCACGGCTATCGCCAGGTCCTGCAGGTGCTGCCGATGGCCGGGCGCAATATCCATGTGCGCGCCTGGCTTAGTGTGTCCGGTCAGCGCCTCTCGGAGACCTGGCGCTATACGCTCTTCGCCCCGCGCATCGCCCGCTAGACGCCGGGACTGGTCTGCGGCTCGGGGATGACCGGCCGGCCCCGGCCATGATAGGGTCAGGCGCGGGAGGCGTCATGGCAAGGACCGAAAGGAATCCCTTGGGGCAGGAGGTGGGGCTGCCGGTGGTCGGCTGGCGGCCGCCGCCGTATCCGGATGAGCGCGCGCTCAGCGGGCGGTTGTGCACGGTCGAACGGGTGGATGCGATGCGCCACGCGCAGGCCCTCTACGATGCCCATGGCCTCGACCGTGAGGGCCGCCTGTGGACCTAT
>DAHWGZ010000344.1 GCA_027335965.1 Acidiferrobacter sp. | reverse complement strand
GTCCGGATGTATGGCTGCAATCTTCACCTTCTTACCGTCATAACGTGAGCGCTTGGCAAACAGGGGGCGACCATGTATGAGACCCCGGTCAGCGGATTCCATCAGGGACAGAGGCATAAGCCTCACCAAAGTCCGGATGTATGGCTGCAATCTTCACCTTCTTACCGTCATAACGTGAGCGCTTGGCAAACAGGGGGCGACCATGTATGAGACCCGGCGCACGCTTGCTGGTTTGTGCAAAACATATAATCGATGTCTGAAGTCCATCAGGGCACGTTACCGGAATCAAATCAGGCGCTGTGCGTGATTTCGGTGGCGTGGATAAGACGGCCGTAGCGTAAAGTCAGCGTCGGCAACACCAGCAGATTCAAAAGGGTGGAGGTGATCAGTCCGCCCAGAATGATTTGCGCCATCGGCCCTTCAATCTCGTTGCCCGGCGCCCCACCGGCGAGCGCCAGGGGCAGCAGGCCCAAAGCGGTCACCAGAGCAGTCATGAGGATCGGCGCGAGCCGTTCCTGGGCGCCCCGGATCATGGCTTCTTGCCCCCACGGCACCCCTTCCACATCGACAAGGTACTGGTAGTGGGTCATCAGCATGAGAGAATTGCGTAAGGTAATACCGAAAAGGGTCACAAACCCCACCAGCGAGCCGAGAGAGAGGACGCCCCCGGTAAGCCACACGGCGATGACCCCGCCGACCAGGGCAAAGGGCAGGTTGAGCAGCACCAAGGCCCAAGTGCGCAGTCGGCGCAGGGCGATGAAGAGCAGCAGGAGGATGCCGGTCCCCGCCGCCAGGGTGTGCACGAGCAGTTCGCGCGCGGCTTTCG
>DAHWGZ010000343.1 GCA_027335965.1 Acidiferrobacter sp. | reverse complement strand
CGGCTTGGATGGCTTTGGGAGGCTGTTGGTCGTGGTCTACGCGTATCCCGCGCCAGACGTAATCCGCATTATCTCCGCGCGGAAAGCAGAGCCGCACGAACGTCGGAATTATGAGGACTAAAGCCATGAAAGCTCACTACGATTTCAGTAAAGCCCGGCGCGGCGCCGTAGTTCCCGCGGCGCCCACCAAGACGCGCATCACGATCCGTCTGGACGAGGACATCCTGGCGTGGTTTCGCCAGCAGGTGAACGAGGCCGGAGGCGGCAACTACCAGAGCCTCATCAATGACGCCTTACGGGACCATATCGAGCGGGGCACGGCGCAGCCCTTGGAGGAGACCTTGCGCCGCGTCATCCGGGAAGAGATGCAAAGGGCCGGGTAGGGGCGCCATCAGAGACCGATGGCTGAGCGTTGTTACCGTCACCCTATTTGGTCCAAATTTGGTCCACTTGGTCCACACTTTAACGATACCGAACGCCACCGTATACCGTCATAAACCCTCGTAATTACACGATATTCTTCGCTAACGTATGATATGGAAAGAGGTATTTAAGTGACTGTTGGACGGAGCCGCTACGCGGAGGAAAACCAAGTAATTCGAGCGGCAGGTCGTAAAATGTAGCCTCACCCCCTCGCGTGAACGAGGGGCCAATCCACGACGATTTGTGAGGCTACGTCGCCATGAAATCAGAACCGAACGACCGTTTCAAGCAGAACTACGAAGCGCACCGCAAGCATCTCCGGCTCAAAGGCAGCAATTCTAAATGTGGTAATAGTTCTCAATACGAGCCCCTCCCGATAATCAACGGGCTTCGGGGGCTGGACAAAA
>DAHWGZ010000342.1 GCA_027335965.1 Acidiferrobacter sp. | reverse complement strand
CGCGTCCGCCAATGCGCATGTCGCCGTCTTTACGACGACGGCAGATCGTCATGTCTTCGTGATTTACCGGACATCCATGGCATGTCGTCGACATGACGAGGACATCGACCGAAAATCTGGAGCGCCGGCGCCGCAGAAAGTGCGCATGGGTGGCGGAAACGATCCGGATGTGAATATATTTTATGAAATGTTACAAAGTATTGCGATGGGCGTGTCAAACAATGTAACGCGTCTGGCACGTCTTATGCTTTGCTGATGGTGGTGCGCATCCCTGGGGTGCGACGCTTTTCTTCGAAACACAAGGAGCAGGATCATGAGCATGCTTGTCAAGAAGGCGCAGGCCCGCGCCGAAGCCGGTTTCACCCTCATCGAACTGATGATCGTCATCGCCATCATCGGCATCCTGGCGGCCATCGCCATTCCGCAGTATGAGCAGTACATCGTGACTTCCAAGGCTAGTGGTGTCGTCGCCAACTTTAAAAATGCATTGAGCCAATCTACTGCAGCTGTTGCTGCAGCTCAGGCTGGACAGGTTACCGACTTAAATACCGCACTCAATATTGCCGGATCACAGGACCCGGCCGCAGCGGGTAATCCTGCCTACACGATGGGATCTTCACCAAGTTTCTGCGGACAGGTTGGTGTGGATACAGGAGGTACATTGAACCCGACAGGAACCGTAAATTCTACCTTCACCTCCCAGGCAACTGGAATCATAATTAACGTAGATTCCAAAGATTGTGCTAGCACTAATCTAAAAAATGCGATCAACAGCGCTTTAACCACGACCGGATACACTGCTGCCACGGCGTCGGGGGTCAGCGTGTCCCC
>DAHWGZ010000341.1:212-835 GCA_027335965.1 Acidiferrobacter sp. | reverse complement strand
GCCGAAGGCACCGTCAAGGTCCATATCAAGCGGATACTGCGCAAGCTCGCCCTTCATTCGCGGGTGGACATCGCCGTATGGGCGGTGGGTCACGGCTACCGCGATTCCGTCTCCGGGGCCCCGCCCCGAGGAGATGGCGACGAAGGTGCGCCCGAGTAGGGCAAACACTTTTCAGTCGCTGCTTCGTCATTCATTAAGCAGGCTACAAATCGTTTCCCCAAGAAAGCTCACGAAGTCCTCGGAACGCTCGGCTTCGCTTGGAAGAATCCTCATCTTATTTGCAGAACATGGATCGCGATCTGTTTCATGCACTATTGCGGTTCGGCGCTTATAGAGATTCCTTAGCTCAGTTGTAACTTGTTCTTTATCCCTGCCCATTTTATCGGCAATCACCTGCCATTTATGAGTCTCTAGCCATATCAAACTCAGCCCTTCTGAGATCTTATCCGGATCCATAAAAGATTTGCGCATCAACTTGTCTCTAACAATTCTTTCGAAGACGATCTCCGGAGGCGGCATATCCGCATTTTCTAATGCCGACTTGTTTTCCAGGCTAATCGTCTCCGACAAATACTTACTTGACGTTGCTGGCTAAAATCTTACGCCTGAAGGAGCTGAAGATT
>DAHWGZ010000341.1:0-203 GCA_027335965.1 Acidiferrobacter sp. | reverse complement strand
GTTGTCGCTGTCTTGTGTGAACGCCGCTGCCGGATTGTGCGTCAGGGCCAGGAGGCCAGACGCTGGGAGGACATTACCCTCTTTGGCCGCAAGATCGTTCTCGGGTATGCGCCGAAGGAGATCGAGTGCCCCACGCATGGGCGGACGCAAGAGGAGATCCCGTGGGCGGCGGCGCATGCCCGCATCACCTATCGCCTGGAGTA
>DAHWGZ010000340.1 GCA_027335965.1 Acidiferrobacter sp. | reverse complement strand
GTGCAGGACCTGCGCGAGGGGCGCTTCGTCTGAATGGGCAACTCCCCCAGGGGGAACCCCCGCGAAGCGGCTGGCGCCTGAAGTCTGGGTGTCTCACGGCCTGCCTTGGGTCGGGCGCGTCTCAAGCGCTGATCATGGCGACGGGCGGATCGGACGTCAGAACGCGGTCAGAGGGGTGGGGGAGAGCCGAGCGTGAGGCATCGCCGCCCTGGCGTCAGCGCCGGGCGTTGCAAGAGCCGTTGGCCGGCCGCCAAAAAGGTTTTACACTATGCGCTTCCCGCGGGCCGTTAGCTCAGTTGGTAGAGCAGCTGACTCTTAATCAGGTGGTCCCAGGTTCGAGCCCTGGACGGCCCACCATTAAATCAAGCACTTAGCCTATACACCTTCTCTGAAAATCCGGAATTTGGGACACTGAAGGGATACTCAGCCATAAGGGAAGGGGTCTCATGGTGACCATCACTCACCGCTCGGGTCAGGGCTGCCGCACGGGGTGGCAGGACAAGTTCGGCGCCCTGGCTGACCCGATCCAAACCGCGACCTCTGGTATCAAGGCCAAGGTCGATAGCGGGGTCGCGAAGATCGAGTCGGAAATGGACGACGGCTCGTTTATCTCGCGTACCGAGGCCAAGGCCAAGGGCCTGACTGAGTCCTGGAGTGGTGCGGGGGATGTCAGCCGCGCAAGGAAGAGTGCCGACGCAAGCGGTCCATTCGCTGCGCGCCACGGAGAAGCGACGGCGTAGTGTCTGCTGGGCCCTCCATGCGAACTGTCGATGGCAGTCATTTGGCCGGCATTGGCGTAAGGTTTGGCGGGTGGCTGGCCATCCGCAAGGACAGTTGCCG
>DAHWGZ010000033.1 GCA_027335965.1 Acidiferrobacter sp. | reverse complement strand
GTGCTCGCCCCGTGCATGCCGTGACAGATCGCGCAGTTATCGCTGACGCGATACGGCGTGTGTCCGGAGGTGGTTTTGGCCGCCCCGGCCACCCCGGCCGCGGCCAGCAACACCGCCGCCGCCACCGGCCGCCAGGCCGCGCTCATGGAGGACCGCTGTGATTTTTGTGTCTGTGAACGTGTTGTCATGGTCAGCATCCTTCCCTTAATAGGCAATCCAGGCCAGCAGCTCGATGGTGTTGAACTTCGACGGGCTCACCCCGTTGTTCCCCGTCAGACCACGGAACTTGTTGAACATCGTGTAGCGCACCGAAAGCCGCGTGTTCCACCAGGGCAGATAAGAGGCCTCCACCCACTCGTCGGTGGTGTTGGGCGAACCATTCGCGGAGGTGGTGTAGATGCTGCCGTCCCAGAAGGCGCTGTTGGCCGTGCCATTCACGTCCTGGAAGCCGCCCTGCGCCGCGTACTCGTCGTGATACCAGTAGCTGGCATTCAGGTTGAAGGTGTTGAGCTGGCCGTGCGTCTGGCTGGTATTGAGCGCCCCCGCGGCGAAGTTGGCATCCTCATGGATGAGGTTCGCGCGCACCGTCACGTTGTTGTTGTCGTTGATATCGAGCCACTGTAGCTGGGAATCGAGGTCGTAGTCGTAGAAGCGATCGACCTGCGAGCTGATGGGGCTGGCATAGACCCGCGACCACATATCATAGGTGCCGACCTCCCAGTTCCAGTCCGACCAATCGTGCTGATAGGCGAACCGGAAGTATGGGGCGGTGCCGGCGAGCTGCCCTAAGTTGTTGTTGGAGCCAAGTCGCCCAAACGCCCCTCCCGAATTCGGCGAAGTGCCCGTTCCTTGAGAGTTGTTGTAGGCATCAGCCTCCACATAGAACCAGTTGGCGCGGTTGGCGCCCACGATATCGGCGGCGTACGCGCCGAGACCGATCATGGGGAACGCGGCCCCCGCGCTCGAACCGATGAAGGTCTCGGGTACCGCGCCCTCGGCCGTGTAGCTCGACGTAAAGAAGGGCGCCTGCCAGTCGGGGGAGGTGTTCCACAGATCGGTGGAGCTCGGGGTGTTGTTCACATCCACGCCCGTGATCAGGGTGTCATGCAGGCCGAGCTTCCAGGCCTGAGCGCGCACGATGCTCGAGTCATCAAACTTGAAACCGCCGCTTCGGCCACCGTAAGTGATGTGCAGGAAGTCGCCGACATGCGGGGTGACCTCGCCCGCGTAAAACAGGCTCACCTGCTGCGGGGCCTCGATGTTGTTGTTCCCCCCCACACCGCTACCCCCAGCGCGGGTCGCGCCCGGGCCCAATAGAGCAGCTTGGCCACCAGCCACATGGGTATCCGAGGCCTGCACGAAGATCGAGAACTGCGAGATGCGCGGCAGCAGCAGGTGGACGACGTTTCCGACCTTGGCGTCGATCTTCTGCTGCGGCTGGAGATTTTCGGTGGTGTAGCCCATCAGCTTGAACATCCGCCCCATGGGGGTGAGCTGCGGGAAGGAGGTGTGGCAGGTGGCGCATGACCAGCCGGTCTGCCGCGCGAAGCTCGGGAGCGCCCAAGCATTGGCCGACATCACCAGTCCGCCGATGACGGATGTCAATGCAAGAATTTTCCGAGGTTCTAATCTTAGTATTTTAAAGGCCATACTTTTCTTCTCCCTGTGGAACATATAAACACAAGGCTCGACGCCCATTACTGCAACCGAGCCAGAACTCGCCGACGGTCTCTTCATTTACCATGCCCGAGTGCCTTGTCTCCTCACCCGCCCACGCGGGCCTCGCTATTGGTCGACCAACCGGTCCAGCACGCTGGTGCCTGGCCGACTGCTCTGGAGGGGCTACACCGCGCGCCCCGCTATCCGGCGCCCTCGCCAACTGCTAGAAAATGTGCATTGGCGAACCGGAACTTTTCGTGCGCCCATCGTCTAACGGCTATGTATGGCCATGACCGATACCAGGGCGTTGCGATGGCGATTAAGGGTTGGTTTGTTGCTGACAAGAAAACAGAGATAAGCGGGAAGGCCACGCCCTTCTTCCTGAAGCAGGGCGGGATTGACAAGGGACCGACTGCGCGACGGAGAAATTCAGAATAACAGCGCGACGGGTTCTTTGTTATGGGAATCGGATCGCCAAAAAGGCGTGATGTCATATACGGGGATTGGGGCGCCACCCTATGGCCGCTACGGCCTGTGTCGCGGCGCCTTAGGTGGTCCGCTAGCAGGGCGCGGCAGATGTGACGCCAACACTCGCATATCGCCCAGGCGAGGCCTTGCGTCAGAAAAAGCGTGCCCAGGGGTCCATGTTTGGGCCACACTGAGGGTACCGGCTTTGCCTGTCGCTCTCTCGACATCTGCTAGATTTCCGCCCTGCTCGCGCGCGCCCCTCGTGTCTAGGCGCGATCGCTAGTCATTCTTAGGGTGAACCGCCAAAAGGACGAGCCATTTTCGCGATCCGTTTTGTACTGGTGCGGCCATCCCTTGCCCCTGCTCGCCCAGAATCCCATCCGGCTCCTTGCACCCACTGTTCGGGGGGGCCTTCCCGCATGCTTCGAGGCCCGGCCATGATATATCGACTTTCATGGAAGGGATGTCTACGAAAACGTCTTCCCGACCCTCATACCTTTACGCATTCACGGCTGAGCTATCGCAACGATGGTAGATGATAGCCCATGGTTTCGCAAGAACCTTTTGTGACGCGAGACCGTCGTAAACGCATTATTAGATTCTAATATATGGATGTTTTTAACATCATCCAACAAGTCTTGGTTGCTCCCTCGCCGCGCGGACCGGGCGCTCGATCGAGTCACGCCCTTGATCATGTCCATTCCTCGGAAGAGATAACCGTCCGGGGGCGCATGTAATCATAGAGCGAACTCGAGCGCAAGCCCTCGATTGGGGCATTTGGGCTCAATTGGCCCCTCAACGGGGCATGCGCGACACCCGGCCATGCCGGCATTCGGGCCCCATGCCAGCCGCTGCCCCACCATGAGGCAGGCGCCCGGGGCGCGCCGCCGCGGGGCTGCCACGCCCCAGAGCATCGGGGCGAGACGCTCGACCGCACGGCGTCCGACACTACCCATCCACGAGCCCCATTTCGCCCCATCTGGCGCGCGTGCGGGCCTGGCGGGGCGACGCAACCGCCCATGGAGGCCGGGACGCCATGGCGATCCGGGGCGGCCTTTTCCCCCAACACCGTCCCGCTACCGGCCCACGAGCGGCGGGCGGGCTGAGGGATTACCGGGAGAGCGAGTCGATCGATGATGAGGATTGTGGCACTATGACTGGCAACGGCCCGCCGACAACAGCGGCGCGGCGCACTGATCCGATAGGCACGGACGTCCTCGACGTACGCCCATCACGACGCGACAAGGCCCATGATGACATCCGCGACCAACGATAACGACCCCTGCCCCTGCGGAAGCGGGAAGACCTATGGGCGGTGCTGTCTCGGCCGGACAAGCGAGGCATCCGCTCGTTCCGATGCCGAACGCGCCTCCGACCCGGTGCGCAAGGCCCTCGAGGGCCGCCAGTTCGACTCGCTCGAGGATCTGCAGGCGTTCGTCGCCGACCAAACACGGCGGCAAAACGAACGCCCGCTGGATGAGTTCCACGGCCTGTCGCCCGCGCAGATGCACAACCTGCTCTACCTCCCATTTGCATCGCCGAAGGTGGCGGTCATCGCGCAGGCGCCGGAAAGCGGCGCGGCGGCCCCGATATCGCGGCTCTTTGGCATGCTCGCCGAGGCCATCGGCGAACAGGGCCTGAAGCCCACCGCCACGGGCAATCTCCCCCGGAATCTATGCCGCGAGATCGCGCGCGCTTATTGGGATGAAAAGACCCATGAGGAGCGGACGAGGTTCGGCGCCATCAATAGCGAGACGGACTTCCCCGAACTGCACGTCGCGCGTCTGACGGCGGAACTGGCGGGCCTCACACGCAAATATCGGGGACGGTTTCTGCTCACCCGGGACGCCCGCCGCCTGCTGAGCGATCACGACCTTGCGGCCTTCTATCCGAGACTGTTTCGGGCTTACACCCAACAGTTCAACTGGGGTTATGGGGATCGTTACCCGGAACTGCCGTTCATTCAGCAGGCCTTCCTGTTCACGCTGTACCTATTGGCGCGCTACGGCGCCACCAGGCGCCCGCACCGATTTTACGAGGACGCGTTCCTGGCCGCCTTCCCGATGCTCCTCGATGAAATGCCGCGAAACGACTTTATCGCCCCCGAGCAGATGCTGCGCGCCTGCTACACATGGCGCGCACTCATCCATTTCGCGGACTTTCTGGGGCTGGCCTCGGTCGTGCCGGTCGCAGGCAAACCCCTGTCCGACGACTACCACGTGGAGGCCTTGCCGCTCCTGCGCGAGACCGTGCGTTTTCCGACGCTCGCGTAGCGCGCCCGCAACCGGCGGGTCTCGGGTGGAAAGTGACACCCCCGCGCGAAATCAGGACACAAGGGCATGGCCTGCACGGCCACGGGGTCCACGGATCCCAAGCCATGACGATGCCATGGACGAGGCTGCTCGGTCGCGCCACCCGAAGGTGTTCACGCCACTTCGCGTCATCGCCCCGCCCTGAACGACGGGGCTTGTCGCGCGCCTGATCATCTGGCACCAGCGATCCGAGCCCCCGTTTCGTTGAGCTGTCGGCGACCTGCCACGCGCGCCTGGCGGCCGTGCGCTGCCCCCATGTCGCGCCGCTTGCGCCGCACTCCGGGCCGCGCGGCCGCATGAGCAAGTCCGATCAAATTGAAATCCGGCTTCTCGTCCTCGACGGATTGCAGCAAAGACGCGCGACAGCCCATCCAGCCAAAAGCGTCACGCGCGCCAACAGCCGTTCGCGGCTCTCCAGCAAAACCGCCAGGCGGATGGGCTGGAGGTCATCCCCTTGAAATGGGCCTCGAAATCCGCGGGCTCGCGCGGCGCCCGCACCTCCCAAACCGGCTTGGGGTTCCATGTCGGGTACGCAAGAAAGGTTCGTCCGTTGCAGGACCCTGAGCACCTCCTTCATGCGACGCTCGGTCAAACAATCCACCCATGCAGAATACCCAAAAGCGATGTCGCTTGGCGTGATGCAAGATGACCGCTTCGCCTGCCCCATGGACAGATTGTAATCTTCGCGCCACATAAACGGCCTCTTAAGTAGCGCGAAGAACGCAAATTCCGACACCGCACCACCCTCCAGCCACCGTGCGTCGCGCCCTGCGCGCTGGGCGCTGAGATCCACGACGCCCGCCGGCGACGTCGGTTGCCCATGGCGATCGTGGCCGAGCGCGCAACACGCCCCGCTCGACCCTGCAAAAAGTCGAAACAGGTGACGCCAATGCCAGCATCGGCATCTATGCCGCCGTCCTGCGGCGCTCGGCCTGCTCGATAGCTTGGGCGAGATCGCCAACATCGCCCACGACAGCGTCGGCCGGACACTGGCCAGCGCGGAGTTGCCGAAGCGCGTCCGCCTCAAACGCACGCCGGGTCCGGCCGATCATGGCCGACATCGAGGCCCATATCGACCTCGAAGGACATACGCGCCTTATCGGCCTCATCCGCAGCAACAAGGCGCGGGGCAACGACACTGTTGAGTTCGAATGTGCGCCGGTTGGTCGGCTCCGCCCCGCGCGCGCCTTAAGTACTTGGTACTTGCAAAATGTCAGAAGTATCCTCACACTTCTGACAGTCTGGAGATATCGCCATGCAGACCCTCGCCAAACAAGTTCTGAAACACGCCGCCGAATTGCCGGAGGGCACTCCTTTGGCCGCCAAAGAACTCTTGCACCTGGGCAGTCGCGCAGCCGTAGACCAAGTATTGTCCCGCCTGGTGCAGCGCGGCACCCTGATACGGGCCGGCCGCGGTATCTACGTCCTGCCCGTCGAGAGCCGCTTTGGCACCCGTGCGCCGTCGGCCGTCAAGATGGTCGAGGGCCTAGCGTACCAGCGTGGGGAAACCATCGTGTCGCACGGCGCAGCTGCCGCCAACGCGCTGGGCCTGACCACGCAGGTGCCGATGCGGGCGGTCTATCTCACGTCCGGCCCCAGTCGCCGCTTGAAATTGGGCACGCAAATGGTCGAGCTCCGGCACGCGCCGATCTGGCAACTGATCTTTCCTGGGCGGGCCGCTGGCGAAGTAGTGCGGGCACTGGCTTGGCTGGGCCCGGAAAAAGCCGGGGAAGCCATCCGGAAGCTGCGCGCCAAGTTGCCGCCGTCAGAGCTGAAAGCAGTCGTGTCGGCGCGGTCGCGCCTGCCAGCATGGATGGCCCAAGAGCTCAGCGCCCTGGTGACCCATGGCTGAGTTCCTCCAGCTCTCCACCGTCGATCGCTTGGATGCGCTCGACGCGGCGGCCAACACATCGGGCCTCCTACCCCATCTGCTGGAAAAAGACATCTGGGCGACCTGGTCGCTGCAGCACCTCTTTGCCGGCCCCGACACTGACCACTCGGTATTCAACCTTGTCGAAGGCCTACGGCGTCATCCGGCGCCTCTCTGAGGACGTGGACCTGACTTAGACATCCGCGCCATCGCCGGCGATCTGATGGGCGATGCGGATGCACCGCTGCCGTCTAGCAAGAGCCAGGAGTCGAAGTGGAGCCAGGAAATTCGTGCGCGCTTGTCGGACTGGCTCAGCGCCGAGATCGTGCCACGTCTCAAGCACGGCCTTGAGCAATCGGTGAGCAGGCGGTTCTTGAGCGCCGGCAGGATGTCGCGCTCAACGATGCCCTTGCGCATCGACCGGGTGCTGTCGGCCATCTTTGCGTCGTACAGCCACCGCCCAGTTCTCGCCGAAGATCTTGGTCACCGTCAGGCGGCGCTTCTCGTGCGCCGGCGACCGCCCTCCGCAACGGTCCGCTTGGCGTCCAGCAGCTTCTCCCTGGCGAGCGCCAGCGGAAATCCCGGCCGGGCCCGTAGCGGCCGATGGTCAGGGGTCAGCGTCTCGTGGCGCCCGTTGAGACGGTAGTCGTAGCGGAACGTGACGGTACCGGTCGTGGATACGGTCCCGTACAGGCCGTCGCGGTCAAAGGCCTTGTATAGCGCGGACTTGGGCTTGAGGTTGCGTAGCGCTGTGTCGGTCAACATCGAGGTTTTCCTCCTGTTCGAGACGGTTCTTGCCGTCAGAGGCCAGGAAACCTGATGATGCCCGGGAACCCGCACGAAGCCTAGTTTTCTAGGGGATTTTTACCGTCATGACCGAAATAGACATCGCGGTCATCGGGAGGGCCTTAATCGGAGCTTCGCAGACCAGCGTCAGTTTGACCGCCACCTTGTCGCGCTTGCCATCAATAGCTGGCGATAGTCCCCGAAGGACTTCAAATCACTCCCACTCGATCATCAACGAGTCACGCAAGTCCGCGTGATTAAAGGGATTTGCTTTGATCGACATGGGCCTTTACCGTCGCTTTTACCGTCAGAAAACACGTCTTTTGCTGGCGCGGGCTTACGCAGCATCGGCTCATCATCAATCAGCTTCAATCATACCGAACTGGCGACCGCACTTCAGCTCCCTCAAGTCGATGCACTCCGACAGGCTTCACGATGGGCAGCCTCACGGGATGTTCGGTCGGATAGCATTTTTACTGCGCAGCGAATCATGGCCGTTGCTGCGGTCGGTCTGCCACAAGACGCCTTTGATTTGGAAATTGTTTCTCCAGTCGTAGCCAGACTACGACATCGACAACTTTTCTAAGAGCACTCGGGACGATCGCTCAAAGCTCGCCCGACACCGCGGCAGGAAGCCCCCATCGCCCTTTCCTGCTTTTTTCCTCGACCGCACCGCCGAAGACGCGGGCGTACAGGAAAGAAATGCCGCTGCCAAGATGTCAGAAACTAGTGTATCATTTCTCTGTCCGAGAGGTGCCCTATGAACACATTGCCCGAAACCATCCTGCAACAAGCTCGCTCGCTTCCCGAGGGGGGCGTGCTGTCGCCCAAGGAGTTCCTGCACCTGGGAAGCCGGTCGGCGGTGGATCAGGCGTTCTCCCGGCTGGCCCAGGCCGGCAAGCTGCTGCGCGTGGCACGGGGCGCCTACTCTGCCCCGGTTTCCGGCCGGTTCGGCTCGCGTGCTCCCGCGCCCGAGAAGATCGTCCAGGCACTGGCCGAGCAAAGCGGCGAAATCGTCGTGCCGCACGGTGCCAGCGCGGCCAATGCCTTGGGCCTGACGCAGCAAGTACCCATCCGCGAGGTCTATTTGACATCCGGTCGCACCCGCAAGCTCAAGCTCGGCCGTTCGGAAGTGCTGGTAAAGCACGCGCCGCGCTGGATGCTGGCGCTGGGCGCACGACCCGCCGGCGCGGCCGTGCGCGCGCTGGCCTGGATCGGCCCGACGCACGCCGGCCCCTCGCTGGCATTGCTACGCCGCACCCTGCCCCGCTCCGAGTGGCAGGCGCTGGCTTCGGTACGCGCGACGCTGCCCGGCTGGATGGCACGAGCCATCGGCGAGGAAGCCGCGCGTGGCTGAGTATTTCTTCGACCTGAGCAAGGAAGACCAACGCGAGGCGCTGGAATACGGGCGGGCCGAAACCGGCCACCCTGCTCACCTGCTCGAAAAGGACGTGTGGGTGGTGTGGACGCTGTGTGCCTTGTTCGAGTCACCACTGGCGGCCGACCTGACCTTCAAGGGCGGCACATCGCTGTCCAAGGTCTACAAGGTCATCGACCGCTTCTCCGAAGACATCGACCTGACCTACGACATTCGCAAGCTGATCCCGGACCTGATCGGTGAAGGCGGCGACCTGCCAGCCAGTCGCAGCCAAGCCGGCAAATGGACGCAAGCCGTGCGGCATCGGCTGCCGGACTGGATTAAGCAGAACGTGCAGCCGGTAATACAAGCAACCCTGACGCGCGAGCGTCTGGATGCCCGGCTCGAACTTGGCGGGCAGGAAAACGACAAACTGTTCCTGCACTACCCTGCCTTGACTCAAGGAACTGGTTACGTGGCGCCCGTCGTCACACTGGAGTTCGGGGCGCGCGCCACCGGCGAGCCGCATCAGCTATTCCAGGTGACTTGCGACATCGCCGAACACTTGCCTGACGTGTCGTTCCCCATTGCCTCGCCGCTGGTCATGAGCGTCGCGCGCACCTTTTGGGAGAAGGCCACCGCTGCGCACGTGTTCTGCGCCCAGGGTCGCATCCGCAGCGAACGCTACGCGCGCCATTGGCATGACCTAGCTGCGATCGCCCGAAGCCCGCATTTCACCGCCGTCATGGCCGATCGTGCGGTGGCAACCGCCGTCGCTCGCCACAAGTCGTGGTTCTTCATCGAGAAAGACGCCGACGGCCAAGTGATCGACTACCTGCCTGCGACCACGGGGCATCTGAAAATCGTCCCTGCAGGCGAAGCCAAGACGGCGCTTGCCAAGGACTACGCCGCCATGCTGGCGGACGAAGTGATGGTAGGCAATGCCGTATCCTTCGATGAGCTGTTGGAAGCATGTGCTGACCTTGAAACCAAGGTAAACAAGGCTGCGGTGTAGCGACAACGAGATCAACAAGGATTGCCTGGAGGGAGCCATGCGTGTTTCAAGATTGCAGATAAAGAACTTCCGCGGCATCAAGAAAGCGGAACTTCACTTCTCCGGGCACACGCTTCTGATCGGCGGCAACAACGTCGGTAAGAGCACGATCTGCGAAGCACTTGATCTCGTGCTTGGGCCGGCATAAAAGCCGGCCTTGGAGACCTCGAGGCAGCGACACATAAGACTCACAGGAAAGCGGGCGACATTCTCGGAAATGGCCTGATATCTCATGACCGTTCCTTGCGAAAGAACGCTCCCGCTTCGAGCAATCTCCTTGCGCAGGAGTTCATTCTCCCGCCTGAGCTTGACGAGCTCGTCAGCCTTGACCTTGAGGCCAACCCGGGTGGTCCCCCGAGTCTCGGCACAATGTTCCTCCCGGCACCAGCGGGCGAGCAGGTTGGCATGAATGCCGAGTTCCTGGGCCACCGCGGCAATGGTCTTGTCCGATTCCCGCTGCTGGCGTACGGCCTCGCTCTTGAACTTCACGGTATATTTACGACGTTTTGCTTCTGACATGACGACCTTCAGTTCGGTATTGTCCACCTTCATGGGGTGTCTACGAAACTGGGGGAAGTTCACATTCCCGAGAAGACTTTTACCGTCAAAGACGGTAAAAGCCTGAATAGTGAACGAGAGTGTCTTAATCCGACCTCGATTTTTACCGTCAGCTCTACCGCCAACTTTTTCTGCTCGCCGGCGATAGCCACCGATAGCTGCCGCGACGTATTTCTTTCTGAATCCACACGTTGCGTCAGTTTCTCGATAGCTGGCGATAGTCCTCGAAGGACGTCAATTCACTCCCACTCGATAGTCGCGGGCGGCTTGCCTGATACATCGTAAACCACGCGGCTTACGCCGCGCACCTCGTTTATGATGCGATTCGAGACACGCCCAAGCAGGGCATAGGGAAGTTCGGCCCAGTTCGCGGTCATGAAATCGATGGTCTCGACGGCACGCAAAGCGATGACATGCTCGTAGGCGCGGCCATCGCCCACGACCCCCACCGAGCGCACCGGCAGGAACACCGCGAACGCCTGGCTCACCTTTTCGTAATAGCCGGCGCGGCGCAACTCCTCGATGAAGATGGCGTCGGCCTGCCGCAGGATCTCGGCATAGCGCTCCTCCACCGCCCCGAGGATGCGCACGCCCAGGCCCGGGCCCGGGAACGGATGCCTGTGGATCATGGCCTCCGGCAGTCCGAGGCTAAGCCCAATGCGCCGGACCTCATCCTTGAAGAGCTGCCGCAAGGGCTCGAGGAGCTTCAACTTCATACGCTCGGGCAGACCACCGACGTTGTGATGAGACTTGATCACCCGGGCCTTGCCGCCCTTGGCGCCCGCCGACTCGATGACATCGGGATAGATGGTCCCCTGCGCAAGCCAGCGCACGCGCGCAAGACGCGCGGCCTCTTCCTCGAACACCGCGATGAAGGTCTCGCCTATGATCTTGCGCTTGCGCTCCGGATCATCGACGCCCTTCAGGGCTCCGAGGAAGCGGGCCGCGGCATCTACGCGGATCACCCGCACCCCCAGATGATCGGCGAAGGTCGCCATCACCTGATCGCCCTCGTGCAGCCGCAAGAGCCCGTTGTCCACGAAGACGCAGGTGAGCCTGTCGCCGATCGCCTGATGCAGGAGCACCGCCACCACCGAGGAATCGACACCGCCAGAGAGCGCCAGCACCACCTCCTCGTCGCCCACCTGCGCGCGGATGTCGGCTAGGATGCCGTCGATGATCGCACGCTCCGTCCAGGCGCGCGGGCACCCGCAGATGCCGTGCACGAAGCGCTCGATGATGCGCTGCCCCTGGCGGGTATGGGTGACCTCGGGATGGAACTGCAAGCCGTAATAGCGCCGCGCCTCGTCGGCGATCGCCGCAAACGGCGCGCTGTCGGTCTCGGCAATCGCCAGAAAACCGGCCGGACAGGCCTCGACGCGGTCGCCATGGCTCATCCAGACATCGAGCACCGCCTCGCCCTCGTCGCCGTCGTTTAGGTCCGCGAGCAGCGGCGAATGGCCGACGGTGCGCACGCGCGCATAACCATATTCGCGATGCGCCGCGGCCGCCACCTGCCCGCCGAGCTGCGCGGCCAGGGCCTGCATGCCGTAGCAGATCCCGAGCACCGGCACCTGCGCCGCCAGCACCGCATTCGGGATTCGTGGGGTATCGCGCTCATTGACCGACTCGGGGCTGCCCGACAGGATCACGCCGCGCGGCGCGAATCCGCGGATCGCCTGGTCGTCGGCATCGCAGGGCATGATCTCGCAGTACACGCCGGCCTCGCGCACGCGCCGGGCGATCAGCTGCGTATATTGCGAGCCGAAATCGAGAATCAGGATCCGCTCAACACCTGGGGCCTCCGCCTTGGCTTGTCCGGACATGCCCTCAGCCTCGCTGGTAGTTGGGAGGCTCTTTGGTGATCGTCACGTCATGCACATGGCTTTCGCGCATGCCGGCATTCGTGATGCGCACGAATTGCGCATGCTCGCGCATGGCCGCGAGATCGGCGCTGCCGGTGTAACCCATGCTCGACCGCAGCCCCCCCAAGAGCTGATAGACGATGCTGACGAGCGACCCGCGATAGGGCACGCGGCCCTCGATCCCCTCGGGAACGAGCTTCTCGGGGGCCCCGTCTTCCTGAAAATACCGATCGCTCGAGCCGTCCTGCATGGCCCCGATCGAGCCCATGCCGCGGTAGGTCTTGTACGAGCGCCCCTGGTAGAGCTCGACGGTGCCCGGGGCCTCGTCGGTGCCGGCGAACAGGCTGCCGATCATGACCGTATGCGCGCCGGCGGCCAAGGCCTTGGCGATGTCGCCCGAATAACGAATCCCGCCGTCGCTGATCAAGGGGACGTCGGTCCCCGCCAGGGCTTGTGCCACGTTATCGATGGCCGTGACCTGCGGTACCCCGACCCCGGCGACGATACGGGTCGTGCAGATCGAACCGGGTCCTATGCCCACCTTGACGGCATCGACCCCGGCGTCCACCAGCGCGCGCGCGGCGTCGCCGGTGGCGATGTTCCCGCCTATGACCTCGGCGTCCGGATAGTGCTTCTTGATCCAGCGCACGCGCTCCAGGACGCCCTCGGAGTGACCGTGGGCGGTATCGACCACGAGCACATCGACCTCGGCCTCGAGCAGGCGCTCGATGCGCTCCTCGGTCCCGGCGCCGACGCCGACCGCGGCACCGACCCGCAGCCGCCCCTTGCCATCCTTCACAGCCAAGGGCTTCTCGGTGGCCTTCTGGATGTCCTTGACCGTCACCAGCCCCTTGAGGCGGAACCCCTCATCCACCACCAGGACCTTCTCGATGCGGTGCTTGTGCAATAGCGCCTGGATCTGGTCGCGCGACGCGCCTTCCTTGACCGTGACGAGGCGCTCCTTGGGGGTCATGATGCGCGCGATCAGCTCATCATTGCGCGTCTCGAAGCGCAGATCGCGACTGGTCACGATGCCCACCAATTCCCCGTCGCGGATGACCGGAACCCCCGAGACGTGGTGGCTGCGCATGAGCCCCACGACCGCGCGCACCGTCATGTCCGGGGTCGCCGTCACCGGGTCGCTTATGACTCCGCTTTCGAACTTCTTCACGCGCCGGACCTCGTCGGCCTGGCGCGCGGCATTCAGGTTCTTGTGAATCACCCCAAGCCCGCCCTCCTGGGCCAGGCAGATCGCCGCCCGCGCCTCGGTCACGGTATCCATGGCCGCGGACAACAGCGGGATATTGAGTCGGATATGGCGGGAGAGTGTGGCCTTCAGATCGACGTCGCGGGGCAGAACACGCGAATGATCCGGCAGCAGGAGGACATCGTCGAATGTCAGGGCTTCTTGAACGATACGCATGCGGCATTATACGGAAAGCCCGCGCGGCCGTAAACGCCCCG
>DAHWGZ010000339.1:295-845 GCA_027335965.1 Acidiferrobacter sp. | reverse complement strand
CTCGCCCAGGCGGACGCCGTCTATGGCAAGATCGCGGACTTTCTCGCGCACGCCACGGGGGCGCCGATCACGTTTCATTACACCAGCAACTGGCTCACCTACATGGCCGAGGTGCACAACAATACCGCCGCCATCTACTTCGACGGCCCGGCCCTCATAGGGTGGCGCATCGCCCACTGGCACGACGACGCACTCGCGGCGTTGAGCGGCAAACTCAATTTCGTGCTCGTCACCAAAAAAGGGGGGCGCCCCGTACGCAAGGTCCAGGACCTGATCGGGCGCTCGGTGTGCGCATTCTCGCCGCCCAATTTGGGGACCTTGACCTTGGACAGCTGGTTTACGAATCCCGAACGCCAACCCTATATCGTCGTCATTCACAGCTTCGGCGCCGCGGCGCGCAACATCATCGAGGGCAACTGCATGGCGGCCGTCGAGCCGCTCCCGGTCTTCAAGCGCCAGGAGGCGCGATTCCCGGGCAAGCTCCAAGTGGCCTACAAGGTGCCGGGACTGCCCAACCAGGCCTTCTCGGTGAGCGCCAAGGTCCCGCCGG
>DAHWGZ010000339.1:0-285 GCA_027335965.1 Acidiferrobacter sp. | reverse complement strand
ACGTCATGGTCGGCTTCTAGCGTTCACAAAACCCTACCCCAATATTCCCCACCCTAACGGGGCAGTGGGCAAGACGTCAGCCGAACAGTGCAGCTGACGATTCGCGCTCCGGGATCGCGCCGGAGAAGAGAGACCGCACCCAACCCCGCCCCCATCCCGAGACGTGAGAGGCGGAGGGGCGGTTTTATGCACCCCCCACCGAACATGCGCTGCTTTGAGGTCCGACCGAACACACGACCGGAACGACCATACAGGCGTCGACACAGTCCCCGCGGGTAGCGCGCC
>DAHWGZ010000338.1:323-845 GCA_027335965.1 Acidiferrobacter sp. | reverse complement strand
AGGCCGCAAGACCGGCCGCCAGCGTCGCATGAAAAAGCGCAGCGCCACCCGCCGGATCCGGACATGTGCGCAGGAAATCGAGCGTGGGCAGAAGCGAGAGCTCGCCGTCGCCGATGATCGTGTAACCGGCCTCCAGCGGCTTCAACGGCCCGAACCGGGCGGCCAGCCCTTCCAGCATCATCGCCGCCTGTCCCTCGTAGCTCGTGTACTCGCACACCCCGAGCAGGGCCGCTGCGGCGTCGAACAGGCGCCCGGCGCCGGTCGACAAAGGGGCATTGATCCGGCGCTCGAGCATCCGCGCCACGACCGAGGTGGCCGGGTCATGGAAGCGATGCCGGATCTCGGCGCCGCGGCCCAGCAGGTGCAGGACGGACGCCGCCATGCGCCAAGGCTCGCGCGCCGCCCGGTCTCCCCCGGGTAGCGGCAATGGCGCCATACGGCCAAGGCGCGTAAAGTGCGCACCCTGCACCGATAAAAGCTCCCCACCCCACATCTCCCCGCCGGTGCCATAACCGACTCCAT
>DAHWGZ010000338.1:0-313 GCA_027335965.1 Acidiferrobacter sp. | reverse complement strand
GCGACCCCCAATGCCGGTCCGGGCAAGCCGTGCTCGGCCAGAACGGCGGCGATGTGGGCGTGATGGTGCTGAACGGCGATGCGCACAATCCCGCGCTCCGCGGCCAGCCGCTCGGCGTAGAGGGTACTGGGATAATCCGGATGCCTATCATGGGTTACGCACTGCGGATCTACCCCAAGAAGGCCGGTCAGCGACGCGATGGTGTCCTCGAAGGCCTCATAGGCCCGGCGATTGCCGAGATCACCCACATGCGGCGACACAAAGGCCTCGTCGCCGCGGGTCACGCAGATCGTGTTCTTCAGCATCGCGCCCA
>DAHWGZ010000337.1 GCA_027335965.1 Acidiferrobacter sp. | reverse complement strand
CCGGACTACTCGCAGGCCAGCTGACCCGCAGCCACCACCCAGCTCCCGCCGTTCATAGCCCCCCCTTTCCTTGCTTCGCGAAATACCGGGCAACAACAAGCATCGGGCCTCGTATTTCAGGCAAAGCCCACACCAACAGGTGTCTGAAATCCGCTCCTGAATTCACGAGGTAGGCCTTGTGAATTCAGGAGTTATGTTTCGCGTGTCGACTCTGCGTGTCGCCTGAAACCGCTCATCATGCCGCACGGAGAATTCGGGCGGCATGATGAGATATGTTTCGCGCGTCCCTGAACCGGCCGCCTGAAACCGCTTTGTTTTTCGGGCCCTGCAATGCTAGCATTGCGACAAGTGGGTTGCGACACCGCGGCCGGCGCGGGGCTCCTGGTACTACAGGGGCCCTTCTGCTTTTCCGACGCCGTGGACAACCCCCTCTTTGTGGGGGCAGCCCTATTGGTCCGTGGGGCCGGGAGGCCAAATGGATTTCCATATCGAATATGAGCGCGAAGAGGATGGGCGCTGGCTCGCGGAGGTTCCGGAGATTCCAGGAGTCCTCGTCTATGGTGCCACGTCCGATGAGGCCATGGCCAAAGCCGAGACCTTGGCGCTTCGCGTTCTCGCCGAACGTATCGAGTGCGGCGAGAACCGCCCCATGGCCATTCGTATCGGCTTTGTGGCCGCGTGAGTCATTGGCCTTCTGCGAAGGCCAAGCGGGTTCTCGCGGCCTTGCTGGCCATCGGCTGGCGCATCAAGGGGCGCCCGACTCTACGCTGCTTTCCGCGCTTGCATGACGGCCGGCGAGCGACGCGCGGTGCGCTTCCTCTTTTTGTTCTTTGCGCAATAGTCTAA
>DAHWGZ010000336.1 GCA_027335965.1 Acidiferrobacter sp. | reverse complement strand
CCCGGTATTTCTTATTATCGGGTAATTTGAATTACCCGGGTAATTGGGCGTGGTCAAGTGAAGGGGGGGGTGGCAGGTCGAATGAGGTTGGGCTCCGGCATGCGCTTCAAGTCACACAAAGCCGTGTCAGCGCTCGTTGTCGGCTAGCAGCCCTTCCACATCCCTGCCTCCATAAAGTACCCGGTCAATGATGACGCGCTCAGGCGTGATGTGGAAGGCGATAGTTACTCGCCGCCGGTAGCCGATGATGCGCAGGCCAGGGCGCAGGTCATCGCGGCGCATGCCCCGCTCGGGAAAGGAGGCGAATGCCAGGCAGTAGCGTTGCAGCCGCTCAACATAGGCTAGCGCCCGCTCCGGCGAGGCATCTTCGGCGATGCGGTCATAGAGGCTGGTCAGGTCGACCAATGCCTCAGGGGCGAAGATGACCTCATGCGCCACGGCTAGCCTTCAGGCGCTCGGCATGGCGGGCGCGCATCGCCGAAGCTACCTGGTCGGGTGTTAGGCCCCGCGAGGGGTCGGCCTGCATGGCATCATAGACTGACACCACTTCTTCCCGTAGCCAGCGCTCCACGGCGGCGTCGCGCTCCTGCAAGGCACGCAGGCCGGCGCGCACAACCTCGCTGGCCGAGGCGTAGGTGCCGGAAGAGACCAGGCTATCGATGAAGCGCGTCTGCTCAAGCGGCAGGCTGACGGTACGCTTTTCGGTAGTGGACATGGGGGGCTCACAAGGGACAGTGGGACGGCGGTGGTATGAATTATTCATACCGCGCTTTCCGCTTGCTGTCACGCATTGGCCAACTTTTCAAACGTGCTCACTCCCACATTTTGCTGGCGATATTTTTTTCTTCG
>DAHWGZ010000335.1 GCA_027335965.1 Acidiferrobacter sp. | reverse complement strand
CCAGGTCGGTCTGATGGACTACGCTACCGCCCAGAGTCCGACCCTCTACGACACCTGGGTGTATTACATGAGCAACAACAACACCTTGAACGCTAGCGGGGCGGTTACGCAGCGGGGGGCCTTTGCCTATGGCAACGCCGTGACCTCGCCGTCGAGCGCCGACCCGATCTCCGCCTACAACCCCTGCTACGGCGTGACGAGCGGCGGCTGCGCGGCCATCGAGTCGGTCATGGGTGCGGGCCTTAAGAGCAGCCAGTATCTGTACATGAACGCAACCTCCGACAATCCGGAGATCAACGACGTCCTTTACTCGCAGGGGCTCCCCGCCAATATCCTGACCTACGCCGGTCCCCAGCCCGACCCGCCGAACTATACCCTGACCCAGTACGAGGATCAGATCGTCAATAATGCGCCGCTCTGGGAGACCTACAAGAGGTCGACCGGGGGCGTAACGGCTACCGCGCCGACGAGCGCGGGCTACGCGCCCTATAGCGGGGAGGTGTGGTATGGGCAACGCGGAAAGGCCTACTACGCGCCGCCGGTGACCGACGCAAAGAAGCAAGGGAATCTTCTGATCTCAGTGGGGTCGTTCAGCAGCGTCCTGAGCGCATTCAACACCGATCTGGCGCCCGAGCAATTCCCGCCCGGCGCGAGCATCGTCGCGGGCTCCGAATACGCGCCCATGGCCGGGACCTTGCAGGATGCCCTTAAGTATTTCACGAGCACGACCGGGCCGCAGCCTGCGTGCGCCCCGAAGTTCGTGATCCTGATTACCGACGGACAGCCGACGATGGGTCTGCACGGCCATGTGTACCCGCCGCTCGGGAGTGCCGCGGCCAGCATGTACGGCGAGAC
>DAHWGZ010000334.1 GCA_027335965.1 Acidiferrobacter sp. | reverse complement strand
ATGGCCCCCTGGAGGTCGCCGGCCATGCCCTGGGAATTGTCGAGGATGATCAATATCTGCGGCTCCTGACCTGCCGTCAGGATCTGTGCATCGACAGTGCCCGCGCTCATTCCCGCCACGCACCCAAGCCACGCAAGCGTAATCGCCCATGCCCGCATGCGTCCCCGCCTCATAAAGCCTCCCCGGTCATCCATATCACCCTCCCTCCTTGCGGATCCCGGCCTCGATCAATACACCATTTTCGATGGTGGTTGTGCCTGGGCGATCACGAAAGACGTAGACATAGGCGTCATAGACGCGATACGGCGTGGCCGGCGAACCGCTCTCGTAGCCATTTAGGGTCTGCTGGGCCAACCCGGTCGGTTCAACCACGTATTCCACGGTGAAATTCTGGCCCGCGAACGGCACGCCCGAGCTGCTGCCGTTCCAGTTCGTCACCACCCCGCAGGTCCTTTCTATTACACACATCTTTGGCGATTTTCTCTGACCGTTTGACGCTCCCAACGAAAGCGCTGACACACGCGCGGATATTGCGTAAGGTGACAGTCGTCGCGGCGTGCGACGAGGACCGAGCGGACGGCGTGCGAAAGTCGAGGCGTTGCGAAGATCCCGACGTGCAGGCGATGATGAAGGCCGGCACAGAGTCGGTCGCGTGGGTGAGACAAGAGCTGGCTTGTGCCGACCTCTCCGACAAACGCCTGGATCGTCGCTTGATGAAAACCGCGGAATATCTGGCCCAGTCTCCCAATTCGCCGATCAACGAGGCGTGCGGGACGTGGGCGGGCACGCAAGCGGCGTATCGGCTGTTCAATAACCCCAAGGCAAGTCCGGCCAAGATCTTGAAGCCGCACAGGGAG
>DAHWGZ010000333.1 GCA_027335965.1 Acidiferrobacter sp. | reverse complement strand
TGCCGATGGAGGCCATAGCCGCACGGGCCAGCTTCGTAGCAGAACGACAGGACCTCCCCCTGGGAGGCTTAAGCGTCTTCACGAGTTTCACTAATCGCCTCCGGGGTATTGGCGATCTCTCCGTAATAGCGGGGCTTGCCCTGGCTGGCCTCAGCGATGGCGACCGCGATGGTGTCTTTGTGTGTGTATCCAGCCCCACGCACTTGCTACACTTCGTTATGACCTGCCCTCTCAATGTGGCTCTGAATTGGTGGTGGTTTACCCGACCTCAGTTTAATCCACGTCGCTTGAGGCCGGGCAGGTCAATACATGATGTCTAGGATAAGCCACTTCTCGAAATCCGTTGTCGAAGAGATCGCTCTCTCCTGGCTATAGTCTCTCGGCTATGCCTCTCCACGGCCCCGCTATCGCCTTCGATTCGCCCAAGGCCAAGCGCTGCGACTGCCGTTATCGTGATGAGGTCATGGAAGGCGTTTGCGCCAGGCGCTGGCGCGCCTCAATCCCGATCTTCCCCAAGTAAAGAGACCTTCCCGCGATCCCGGGCGCGCTTCCCGCGCTGGCGCCCGGTGGTCGTCATGGGACCGGTTTGGTAAGCGGGCCTTGTCTTTCACCCTCTCCGAGAAACTGGACAATGAATCAATAAGGTTGCTGCCAATGAAGGATTGTGATCCGCCACTACGATTCGAGTCGTATGAAAACGCACTCGCGTTTATACCATATAAGCGTACCTAATATGGATACCAACCGGCGCGCAAATCGCCCTGCGATTCGCGTCGGCGCTACGCGGCGACTTCCGGTACGGCTGTTATGCTCGGTCCCCATGTGATATCATGGACCCCTTAAACGCGCTCGGTCTCATTCCGCGCGCCTCC
>DAHWGZ010000332.1 GCA_027335965.1 Acidiferrobacter sp. | reverse complement strand
GACGGAGCCGCGCTTTTGCGAAGCCGCAAAACAACGGTTGCGGTGTCTGGCCGGACCGCCATTGCCTACCCTGACCGGTCGGCGCCCTCGCGCGTCCGCCTCAGGCCTGATAACCCGTGTGTGTGTCGACTGGGCGCGTGTTTTGTTTGCCACCGCGAAGGGGCGGCGGTACAGGGGCGATGCGCCATCTCATGTCCAGTACACGCGCGCGGGGTCGTCGTTCAGTTCGGCGACGGCCTCGATGAGGCTTGGCTGGGCGCTTTGGATCACCCATGCGTCGGTGATGTGGTCGCGCCGGTAGAGATGCCAGACGTTATGGCCGCTGCGAAAGCGCAACCAGGCGACATCTATGACACCACCTGCGCTGTCGACCGTGCGCGAGCAGCAGGGGCTGCGCACGATGTAGCCCTCGGGGCCGGGGAGGACGGTAGGCGTAACATAGCGGTAGCGACGCCGGTTCTTCAGCAGGCGCAGGATGCGCCGCCGATCGACATCGTTGGGGTGGATGGGCGGCGCTGCCGGATCATCCATGGAGGCCTTGGCGTCGTGGCGGGTGTCATTCATGACGAGCGCCCCGATCGGCGGTCCATGGGGACCGGCTCGCCGTTGCGCGCGGCCGGGCGGGGAGGGCGGACACGCACATGGCCTAATCCGGGCGCGAAGCCGGCACGGCCCATTGCAGTCGGTGGGCCACGATCGCGCGCACGTCGGCAATCGGGTCTTCGGCGAGGACCATGAGCCAGGATGCATCTATGCGTCGCGCCAGGACCCGCCGGATGTGGGGGTCCGCATCGCCGAGCATGAGCGGCAGCATGTGCGCCGTGACACGCGAGACCACGATGCGCCGGACGATGATATCCGAGTCGTCCATCAT
>DAHWGZ010000331.1 GCA_027335965.1 Acidiferrobacter sp. | reverse complement strand
GGCGGTGAGGCCGTAGAGTCCGTCCCCATACTCGCGGATCGCCGCGCGCTCGGCACGCAAAACGCGTGGCGTGGACTCGAACTGGATGGTCAGGATCACGACGCGTTCGTGCAGGACCTTGTTGTGCTTGAGATTGTGCAGCAGGGTATGAGGGATACCGCCTGCGCGTACGGTCAGGAACACCGCTGTTCCCGGCACGCGGTTGATGGTGCTGGTGGCGATCATGCCGCGGAATTCCGCTATCGACAAAGACCCGGGCGATAGCGCCTGCAGCAAGAGCTTGCGGCCGCGCCGCCAGGTCGACATGAGCGTGAAGACCGCAAGCCCGATGGTGACCGGTACCCAGCCGCCGGCGACGAATTTTACCGCGTTGGCGCTGAAAAAGACCCCATCGATGAGCACGAAGAATCCTGAGAACAGGCCGGCCTTCCAGAGCGGCCAGCGCCAGCTCTGACGGGCCACGAAAAACACCAGGATGGTGGTAAAAAGCATGGTCCCGGTGACCGCTGTGCCGTAGGCAAAGCTCAAGGCATTGGAGGACCGGAACGCAAGAATGATGAGGATGACCGCGATCATCAACGCCCAGTTCAGGCCCGGCAGATAGATCTGCCCGCGTTCGCTCGCTGAGGTATGGCGGATGGTGAGCCGTGGCAGATAGCCGAGCATGGAGGCCTGGCGGGTCGCCGAGTAGGCGCCGCTGATGATCGATTGCGAGGCGATGACCGTGGCGATCCCGGAGATCAGCACCATGGGGATCATGGCCCATCCCGGAAACATCTTGAAAAACGGGTTCTGCGCGGCCGCCGGGTGGAGGATGAGCAACGCCCCTTGTCCGAGGTAATTGAAGGCCAGCGCCGGGAGCACCACGAAATACCAC
>DAHWGZ010000330.1 GCA_027335965.1 Acidiferrobacter sp. | reverse complement strand
ACGTCGGCATCGTGCAAAGCTTGATCGCCACATGCCGTCTGCACGGGGTCGATCCCTACGACTACCTGGTCGATGTGCTACAACGGGTCGCGACCCATCCGGCGGCCGCCGTCTCGCAATTGACCCCGCGGTTATGGAAGCCGCTCTTTGCCGCCCATCCCCTGCGTTCCGATCTCCACCGCATCGACACATAAGAGGGCCGCTAGCGCTTACCGCGAATCCATGACGGACCGCTCGTGACGCACCGCGTTCTGCACCCGCAATCTCGCCCTCGTCGACCCCACTGTCCCAACTCTCCCTCGTTGCCCATGAAGACAGTATGCCGACCAGCTTGCGTCGTAATCTATAACGCCGCTGGGTTACCGCTTACGCCCGACCTACGGTTCCGGCCAGAGCTCATCTCCCGATGATGTATACTTCCAACGCAGCCTAATCCACCCCTCAACCAGGATAAGCGCTCCATAAACCGCACCCTGCCGCAGTGCCCCTGACTCCGTTACGCTTCCCGCCCATCACATTGAGGGAGGTAGGCAAGTGGCGAAGATCCGCAGTCATGAAGCGTGGCAAGAGCTTTTTGCTGAGTACGAGGGAAGCCAAGAGAGTGCGCGTGACTTCTGTGCCCGACACGGGCTGCGGTTGACGTACTTTTATCGGCGTAGCCTGGAGCTCCGAGGACGTTCGGCAAGCCGCCGGGGGCAAGAGATAAAGCGTGTCGCACCTCCCGCGGCCTTCGTGCCGGTGACGGTCACACCCCGGGGCCCACAGGCGTCGATCGGCCATGCCCCCACGAATCGGGGGCCGTCCACGGCCGACCCCATCACGCTCACCCTCGGCCGGGCCTCCCTGACGCTCTTGTCTTCCGTGTCCCCCGTCTGGGTGG
>DAHWGZ010000032.1:5304-14399 GCA_027335965.1 Acidiferrobacter sp. | reverse complement strand
AGCAGGTCGAGTGGGCGGTGGTGTGGCAAGGCGAGGAGGGCCCGACGCCGATCCGCGAAAGCTACGTGAACCTCATCCCCACCCCGCAGGAAGGCACCCATGTAAACGGCTTTCGCGTGGGACTCACCGACGCGTTGCGGGAGTTCTGCGAGTTTCGCAACCTTCTACCGCGCGGCCTCAGGCTAGCCGGCGAGGATGTGTGGGAGAGGATCGCATTCGTCTTGTCCGCGAAATTGAAGGAGCCGCAGTTTTCCGGCCAGACCAAGGAGCGGCTCACCTCGCGCGAGGCGGCCTCGTTCGTGGCCGGAGTGGTGAAGGATGGCTTTGCGCTGTGGTTGAACGCGCATGTCGCCGAGGGCACGGAGATCGCGAGAATCGCCATCGACTGCGCGCAGGCCCGCGAGCGACGCGCCAAGCGCGTCGAGCGCAAGAAGGCGGTCAATGGACCGGCGCTGCCGGGAAAGCTCGCGGATTGCACGAGCCAGGATCTGGCGCGCACCGAACTCTTTCTGGTCGAGGGGGATTCCGCGGGAGGGTCCGCGAAGCAGGCGCGCGACCGCACCTTCCAGGCCATCATGCCCCTGCGCGGCAAGATCCTGAACACCTGGGAGGTGGATTCGGGAGAGATCCTCGCCTCGCAGGAGGTCCATGACATCGCCGTCGCCCTGGGCGTCGATCCCGGCATCGATTCCCTCGAGGGTCTGCGCTACGGAAAGGTGTGCATCCTGGCCGATGCCGACTCCGACGGCGCGCATATCGCCACCCTGCTGTGCGCGCTCTTCGTACGCCATTTCCGCCCGCTGGTCGCCGCCGGGCGGGTCCATGTGGCCATGCCGCCACTCTACCGGATCGATGCCGGCAAGGACGTCTACTATGCCCTGGACGACAATGAAAAGCAGGGAATCCTCGACAAGATCGAGGCCGGCCGCGGGCGCGTGAAGCCCAATGTGCAGCGGTTCAAGGGCCTGGGGGAGATGAACCCTGTGCAGTTGCGCGAGACCACCATGAATCCCGACACCCGGAGGCTCGTGCGCCTGTTGCTCGCAGACGGCGATGGCACCGACACCTCGTTTGACATGCTGCTTGGCAAGAAGCGCGCGGCCGATCGCAGGCGGTGGCTCGAACAGAGCGGCGACAAGGCGGAGGTGGCGTGATGGAGCAGACCGAACTTTTGAGCGAACAGATGCCGGTCGTGGCGTTCACCGAGAAGGCCTACCTCGATTATTCGATGTACGTCATCCTGGATCGCGCCCTGCCCCATATCGGCGATGGCTTGAAGCCCGTGCAGCGGCGCATCGTCTACGCGATGTCGGAGCTCGCGCTCGCCGCCGGCGCCAAGTTCAAGAAGTCGGCGCGCACCGTCGGCGATTGCCTGGGCAAGTTCCATCCCCACGGCGACACCGCCTGCTATGAGGCCATGGTGCTCATGGCCCAGCCCTTCAGTTATCGCTACCCGCTGGTGGATGGCCAGGGCAACTGGGGGTCGCCGGATGACCCCAAGTCCTTTGCGGCGATGCGCTACACCGAGGCGCGCCTGTCGCGCTTTGCCGAGATGCTGCTCGCCGAGCTCGGCCAGGGCACCGTCGATTGGGTGCCGAATTTCGATGGGACGATGGATGAGCCGCGCGTCCTGCCGGCGCGCCTGCCGCATGTCTTGCTAAACGGCGGAGCCGGCATCGCCGTCGGCATGGCCACCGATATACCGCCGCATAACGTGCGCGAGATTGCCGCGGCCTGCGTGCGGCTCCTGGACGACCCCAAGGCATCCGTCGAGGCGCTTTGCGAGCATGTGCTGGGGCCTGATTATCCGACCGGCGCCGAGATCGTGACGCCGCGCGAGGACATCATCGCCTTCTACCGAAGCGGGAGCGGGTCCGTGCGCGCGCGTGCCACCTGGGAACAGGAGGATGGCGCCATCGTCGTCACCGCCCTGCCGCACCAGGCGTCGGGGTCGCGGATACTCGAACAGATCGCCGAGCAGATGCGCAACAAGAAGCTGCCGATGGTCGAGGATTTGCGTGATGAATCGGATCACGAGAATCCGACGAGGCTCGTCATCGTTCCGCGCACAAGCCGCGTGGATGTCGAGGCGCTCATGGGCCATCTGTTTGCGACCACGGATCTCGAGAAGAGTTATCGCGTCAATCTGAACCTCATAGGGTCGGATGGACGGCCGCGCGTCTATGGTCTGCGCGACCTGCTCTCGGAGTGGCTCGTGTTCCGCGTGGATACGGTCCGCAAGAGGCTCGCCTACCGCCTCGAGAAGATCAGCGACCGCCTGCACATCCTCGAGGGGTTGCTCACGATCTTCGACCACCTCGATGAGGTGATACGCCTCATTCGCAGCGAGGACGAGCCCCGCGAGGCCCTCATGGCGCGATTTGCCTTGAGCGAGCGCCAGGCCGACGCGGTCCTGGAGATGCGCCTGCGCCAACTCGCCCGCCTCGAGGAGATCAGGCTCAAGGAGGAGCATGACCGACTGTCGCGCGAGCGCGCAGGCCTTGAGCGCCTGCTCGGTTCGCAGGCGCGATTGAGACGTTTCGTGAAAGACGAGATCGAGCGCGACGCCAAGGACTATGGCGACGATCGCCGTTCGCCGCTGCGCGAAAGGCCGGTGGCCCGCCCGATCGCGCCCGGCGATCTGGCCGCCGAACCCGTGACCGTGGTGCTCTCGGCCAATGGCTGGGTGCGCCAGGCGCGTGGCCACGAGGTCGACGGCGCGGCGCTGTCGTATCGCACCGGTGACGGCTTCCGTCAGGCGGCGCGCGGCCGGAGCACGCAGGCCGCGATCTTCCTCGACGGCGCCGGGCGCAGCTACGCGGTGCTCGCGCATAAGCTGCCATCGGCGCGGGGCTTTGGCGAGCCCTTGTCAAAGACCTTGGAGCCGGGCCCCGGGGTGGCGTTCCAGGGCGTATTGATGGGCGAGGACGCGGATGAGGCGCTGGTGGTGGCCGATGGCGGGCAGGGCTTCAAGGTCCCTCTTGCCGATCTTCAGACGCGCGCCAAGGCCGGCAAGGCGGTCGTGCGGCTCGATGAGGGGGCATCGCTTCTGAGGCCCGTGCTTGTGGTCAAGGGCGGTTGGGTGGCATGCGCCACCGCGAGCCGCCTGTTGGTGCTGGCCGAGGCCGATCTGCCGGTGATGCCCAAGGGGCGTGGCGTGAGGCTTCTGGACGCGCAAGGGGAAAAGCTGGTGGCCGTGGCCTCGGGTGCCCCCACGCAGCCGCTCGTGCTGGCGGGCGCTCGCCGCACGCTCACCCTGTCTCCTGCCGAGCGGCGCCGCTTCCAGGGGGCGCGCGGGACGCGCGGCAAGGCCCTGCCGGAGGCCGTGCGCGGTCTGATCGATCTGTCCGCCGGGCCGTGACCCGCTGGGCGCTCGGCGTCGAGTACGATGGCGCGCGGTTTTGCGGCTGGCAGAGTCAGGTCGGCGTCGCGACCGTGCAGGACGCCCTGGAGCAGGCGCTCGCGAAGGTGGCCTGCGCGCCCCTACGGGTCATCGCCGCCGGCAGGACCGATACCGGGGTGCATGCGCTGGGCCAGGTCGTGCACTTCGACAGCGACGCCGAGCGCCGTCCCGAGGCCTTCGTGCGCGGCACCAATGCCCACCTCGGCGATGACGTGGCGGTGTTGTGGGCGCGCGTGGTGCCCGATGACTTCCACGCCCGATTCTCGGCGCGCGCGCGCCGCTATCGCTATGTGTGGCTGAACCGGCGGGCGCGGCCGGCCCTGTTTCGCGATCAGCTCAGTTTCGACTACCGCGGGCTCGATGCCGCGCGCATGGCGGAGGCCGCCGCGGCGCTCGTCGGCCGCCATGATTTCACCGCGTTTCGGGCCGCGCAGTGTCAGGCCAAGACCCCCGTGCGCACGGTCCATTCGCTGGCCATCGAGCGCCACGGGCCGCTCATCGTCATGGTGATCCACGCCGATGCCTTTCTCCACCACATGGTCCGCAACATCGCCGGCGTGCTGGCGGCGATCGGCGCGGGCGAGCGTCCGGTGGCGTGGGCGGGCGAGGTGCTCGCCACCCGCGAGCGCGCCATGGGCGGCATTACCGCGCCCCCGCATGGCCTTTATCTCGAGGCTGTCGACTATCCCGAACGCTACGACATCCCCGTGTCCCGGGGCGTGGTCGGGGCCGGGTTGCCGCTCGGCGGCTGAGCCGCCGGCCGGTTCGTCGGGCGGGCGGTTCGGCAGTTTATATATGCTTGCGCATATATATCGAAAAAAGAATATAATGGGCGCGTGACCTGCGAGGACGAACTTTTTCCGGCATTGAGCCATGCCACCCGGCGACGCCTCCTCATGTTGCTCGAGGCCTTCGGGGAGCTTTGCGTCTGCGATCTCACCGGCGCCCTGGGCATGCCGCAGGCGGTCGTCTCGCGCCATCTTGCGACCCTGCGCGCCGCGGGGCTTGTGGCCGCGCGCCGGCATGGCACATGGGCATACTACCGGTGCCGCCCGGACCGCGCGCCATGGGTGGCGGCAGTCATCGCCGCCCTGCGCGCGGCCCCGGGCGGCGGCGCGTTCGTTGATGATGCGCGGCGCCTTGGGGCGCGACGGCGGCCCGGGCCGATCCCTTGCCATACCCCTGATCGATGAAGGGGTGGGGTCGCCCCGCCGCGCGCGTGGCTTTGGCATCGAAGGGCAATAGCGGGCGATGGGACCGCGTAGGGAGGGGTGGGAATGGTATTGGCGGTGGCGGTCTTTGTGTTCACGCTCTTTTTGGTGATCGTGCAGCCCAAGGGGCTTGGCATCGGCTGGGGCGCGGCCATAGGCGCGGTCGTGGCCTTGGCGCTTGGCGTCGTGCACATCCAGAACATCCCCACGGTGTGGGGCATCGTCTGGAACGCGACCTTGACCTTCGTGGGGCTCATCATCATCTCGCTGTTGCTAGACGAGGCCGGCTTCTTCCATTGGGCGGCCTTGCACATGGCGCGCGCCGGGGGCGGGCGCGGCCGCCGGCTGTTTCCCCTCATCATTCTGCTGGGGGCCCTGGTCGCCGCATTCTTCGCCAATGACGGCGCGGCGCTCATATTGACGCCCATCGTGCTGGCCATGCTCGTGGCCCTCGGGTTTACCCCGGTGGCGGCGCTTGCCTTCGTGATGGGCACGGGGTTCATCGCCGACACCACCTCGCTGCCGTTCGTGATCTCCAATCTCGTCAATATCGTCTCGGCCGACTTCTTCGCCATCCCGTTCCGGCGCTACGCCATGGTCATGGTGCCGGTGGATGTGGTGGCCGGCCTTGCGACATTCGTCATGCTCTGGATCTATTTCCGGCGCGACATCCCGCAAGACTACGACCTGGGGCGACTCGAGGACCCGGTGGCCGCGATCAAGGATCCGCTGCTCTTTCGCCTGTCGTGGCCGGTGCTCGCCGTGCTGCTCGCCAGCTATTTCCTGGCCGGGCGCCTGCATGTACCGGTATCGCTGCTCACGGGACTCGCGGCAGCGATCCTGCTCCTGGTGGCGGCGCGCGCGTGGCGGGCGGGACGGGGGGCCGTGGTGCCGGTCGGGCGCGTGCTGCGCGAGGCCCCATGGCAGATCGTCGTGTTCAGTCTCGGCATGTACCTCGTCGTCTTTGGCTTGCGCAATGCCGGGCTTACGACATGGCTCGCGCGGCTGTTCCAAGCGCTGGCCGCCCACGGACTCATGACGGCGACCATCGGCACGGGATTCGTGACCGCGCTTTTGTCTGCGGTCATGAACAACATGCCGACCGTGCTCGTGGGTTCCCTGGCCATTCACGATGCCGTGGCCATTCCCGCGGCCACCCGCGAGGCGATGATCTACGCCAACGTCATCGGCTGCGACATCGGGCCGAAGTTCACGCCGATTGGAAGTCTTGCCACGCTGCTCTGGTTGCACGTGCTGGCGCGCAAGGGGGAGACCATTTCGTGGCGGACCTACATGCGCGCCGGGTTCATCTTGACGCCGGCGGTGCTGTTGACGACGCTGGCCGCGCTCGCGGCTTGGCTGCGCTACCTGGGGCCGGGGTGATCCGAGGGGGCGGGCCCGCGCCCCTACAGGGCAGCGGTGGCGTGGTCGGCGAGCCGTGAGCGCTCGCCGCGTTCCAGCGTGACATGCCCGCCGTGCGCCCAGCCCTTGAAGCGATCCACCACATAGGTGAGGCCGGAGGTCGTCTCGGTCAGGTAGGGACTGTCGATCTGCGCGATGTTTCCGAGGCACACGACCTTGCTGCCGGGCCCCGCGCGGGTGATGAGCGTCTTCATTTGCCGGGCGCTCAGGTTCTGCGCCTCGTCGATGATGATGAACTTGCGCAGGAATGTGCGACCGCGCATGAAGTTCAGGCTCTTGACGCGGATGCGCGCGCGAATCAGGTCGCCGGCCGCCGCGCGCGCCCATTGCGACCGGCCATGGCCGTGGGCCTCGCCCTGGTTCAGGATGTCGAGATTGTCCTCCAGGGCCCCCATCCAGGGGCTCATCTTTTCCTCTTCGGTGCCGGGCAGAAAGCCGATATCCTCGCCCACCGGGATGGTGACGCGGGTCATGATGATCTCGGTGTAACGCTGCTGCTCTATCGTCTGCTCGAGACCCGCCGCGAGCGTAAGCAGGGTCTTGCCGGTGCCGGCGTGGCCTAGCAGCGTCACGAAGTCGATGTCCGGATCCATCAGCAGGTTCAGCGCGAAGTTCTGCTCGCGGTTGCGTGCCCGCACCCCCCAGACCGCGCGTCCCTCTTTCGTGTAATCGAGCACGGCCTCGAGGCGCGCGCGCCCCGCGCCGATCTCGCGGACGATGGTGTCGGGCAGCGAGGCCTCGCCTCCGGGCAGGAACTGGCCCACAAACCAGCCTGCGGGGGCCTTGCCGCGGACCTCGAAGGCCAGGCGCCGGGACTCCCCGCCTGCGAGCGACTCGACGACGTCCGCGGGCGTGAGATGCAGCGCCCCGATCCCGCTGTACAGAAGGTCGGCATCGTCCAGCACCTGCTCGCTCGTGTAGTCTTCGGCCTTGAGGCCCAGGGCGCGCGCCTTGATGCGCACGTTGATGTCCTTGCTGACGAGCACCGCCTCGCGGCCCGGGTGGTCGTCTGCGAGCCGACGCGTGATGGCCAGCAATGCGCCGCCGACCCCGGATGCCGGCCATGCCTTCCCGTGGTCGCGAGGCGCGGCCCCCAGGGGGATGAAAAGCCGGCCGCCCGCGGCGCCCTCGGCATGCGGCAGCGGCGCGCCGGCGGCCAGGTCAGCGGGTGCCGCCGCCAGGACTTCATCGAGAAAGCGACTGGCCTGGCGCGCGTTGCGGGCGATCTCGGAGCCGCCCTGCTTGTGGGCATCGAGTTCCTCGAGCACCGCGACCGGGACGTAGATGTCATGTTCCTCAAACCGGTACAACGCCGCCGGATCGTGCATCAAGACGCTCGCGTCGAGCACGTAGAGCTTGCGATGCCCGGTCATTACCGTGCAACGATCTCGCGCAGATCCCGCAATACCGCGAGGACATGGCCGTCGACCTTGACCTTGCGATATTCCTGGCGCAAGACCCCCTGCTCATCTATGAGGAAGGTACTTCGTTCGATCCCCATCGATTTTTTCCCGTAGAGGTTCTTTTCCTTGATCACGTCGAATGCCTGGCACAGCTCCTCTTCGGTGTCGGCAATGAGATCGAACGGAAAGCACTGCTTGCTCTTGAAGGACTCGTGAGACTTGATGTCGTCGCGCGACACGCCCAGGATCACGGTGTTCAGTTTCTCGAACTCCTCGTAGTGATCGCGGAAATCCTGTCCCTCGGTGGTGCAGCCGGGGGTGTTGTCTTTCGGGTAGAAATACAAGACCACATTGCGGCCGCGCAGCTCCGACAGTCGAAAGCCTTGATCGTCCGTCGCTTGCACCACGAGATCGGGGATACGTCCGCCGACTTCGATTTTGCTCATTTCGCGTCCACTCTCCGATGATTGTTCTCAGGGGACCGGACGGGTCCGGTCGCAGGGCCGGTGCCGACGGTTCGGCCGGGGCATTTCCCGAAGCCGCCTATTATGGCCCGCGAGTCCCTGGCGGGCCCGCGGACGCCGCTTGGTAGGGCCGGCACCGTCGATAGTATTCAGTATCTGGCCGGCGCCCACAAGACGAAAAGCGGGCCGGGCGACAGCGCAAGGCCGGTGGCGGCACCGCGCTTTGCGGGAGGTGATGCCGTTCAGTACAATACGCCCGGGGCGGAGGCGGCACCGGACCATCCAAAAACCTCCTTCATACAGGCCGGGCCGCAGTCGAAGCAACGAGCAACGGGCGTCACGGACCCGGCACGTTGCCGCGCCTGGTCGCGGCCGCCCCGTATCCCTGGCAACCGCTTGCTCTCGATGTATCGAACGCTGATCGTTGAGGAGGAGTTTCGTGGCCACAGGATTGAAGCGCAAGAACGGACGTGCTCTGCCGCAGGGCTCGGGACGTGACCGGCCGCAGGCGCCAGAGGCCGAGGGCGTGGATGATGATCTTCAGCGCCTGCTCGTCGGTCTTCAGCGCCTGCATGACGGCGATTTCAGCGTACGGTTGCGATTGCGGGAAGGTCGCCGCGCCCAGCAAATTGCCCGGATCTTCAACTCATTGGCCCGCCATAACCAGCGATTGACCCGGGAGTTCGGGCGGGTGGCGAATCTCGTGGGGCGCCAGGGCCGGATCGCCGAGCGCGCGTCGCTCGAGGGCATGCAGGGCGCATGGGCGACCATGATCGAGGCCCAAAACAGCGCCGTCGACGACCTGGTGCACACCATACTCGAGATCTCGCGCGTGATCGGCGCGGTCGCCAATGGCGATCTGTCCCAATCCGTGCCCTTCGAGGCCGCTGGCCGGCCGGTGAAGGGCGACCTGATACGCGTCGGCCGGGCGGTCAATGCCATGGTCGACCAGCTGCGCTCATTCGCCGCCGAGGTCACGCGCGTCGCCAAGGAAGTGGGCACCGAGGGCAAGCTCGGCGGGCGGGCCAAGGTTCCAGGGGTGGCGGGCACCTGGAAGGACCTCACCGATAACGTGAACCAACTGACCGGCAACCTCACCAATCAGGTGCGCAACATCGCGCTCGTGACCACCGCGGTCGCGAAGGGCGACCTCTCGCAGAAGATCACGGTCGATGCCCGCGGCGAGATCCTC
>DAHWGZ010000032.1:0-5205 GCA_027335965.1 Acidiferrobacter sp. | reverse complement strand
CAGCTGCGCTCATTCGCCGCCGAGGTCACGCGCGTCGCCAAGGAAGTGGGCATCGAGGGCAAGCTCGGCGGGCAGGCCAAGGTTCCGGGGGTGGCGGGCACCTGGAAGGACCTCACCGAAAACGTCAATCAGCTCGCCGGCAACCTCACCTCGCAGGTGCGCGCCATCGCCGAGGTCTCCACGGCGGTGACCAAGGGCGATCTCACCCGCTCCATTACGGTGGAGGCCGAGGGCGAGGTCCTCGCGCTCAAAGACAACATCAACCAGATGATCAAGAACCTGAAGGAGACCACCGAAAAAAACATGGAGCAGGATTGGCTCAAGACCAATCTCGCGCGTTTCTCGGCCATGATGCAGGGCCAGAAAAACCTGTCGGCGGTGTCGCGACTGATCATGAGCGAGCTCACGCCCCTGGTGTCGGGGCAGCATGGCGCGTTTTATACCGTCAATGTCGAGGAGAACCGCCTGGATCTCATCGCGTCCTACGCCTACCACAAAAGCGCGACGGTACCGACGAGCTTCGAGTTTGGCGAGGGCATCGTCGGCCAGTGCGCCCTCGAAAAGAAGCCGATCAGCCTTGGCACCGTGCCGGATGACTATATCCGCATCGCCTCGGGCCTCGGCTACGCCGGTCCGGCCAGCATTTTGGCGCTCCCGGTGTTGTTCGAGGGCGATGTGCTGGCGGTCATAGAGATTGCGTCGTTCCAGTCATTCAATTCCATCCATCGCGTGTTCCTCGACCAGCTCATGGTGAGCGTGGGCGTCGTGCTGAATATCATCAGCGCATCGATGCGCACGGAGGAGCTCCTCCAGGAGCTCCAGAACTCCAATGGCGAACTCGAGACCCAGGCCAAGGAACTCGAAGAGAAGGCGACGCTGCTCGAGATCAAGAACCAGGAAGTCGAAATGGCAAGCCTGTCGCTCGAGGAAAAGGCCGAGCAGCTCGCCATGATCTCGAAATACAAATCCGAATTCCTGGCCAACATGTCGCACGAGCTGCGCACGCCGTTGAACAGCCTCCTCATCATGGCCAAGCTTCTTGCCGAGAATCGCGAGCTGAACCTAAACAGCAAGCAGGTCCAGTTCGCGAACACCATTTACGCGTCGGGCCGGGATCTTCTGAACCTCATCAACGAGATTCTCGACCTCTCGAAGGTGGAGGCCGGCAAGATGGGCATAGTCGCGAGCGACACCAAGGTGACGGAGCTCGTGGACTACGTGGTGCGCGATTTCCGGGCGATCTCCCAGCAGAAGGACATCGTCTTTGCCATAAAGACCGCGGATGACCTGCCGGAGTCGCTTTTTACCGACGGTCAGCGCCTGCAGCAGGTCCTGAAAAATCTCTTGTCGAACGCCTTCAAGTTCACCGAAAAGGGCGTTATCTCGCTCGAGGCGTACCGCTACCAGGGCAGCCGGACCATGTTTCAGGCCGAGGCGTTGCGCGAGTCGGCGGTGGTGGTGGCGTTCACGGTCCGCGATACCGGCATCGGCATCGCCGACAGCAAGCAGCGGCTCATCTTCGAGGCCTTTCAACAGGTCGATGCCACGACCAGCCGCAAGTACGGGGGCACGGGGCTTGGCCTTACCATAAGCCGCGAGATCTCGCGGCTTCTGGGGGGCGAGATCCATCTGCGCAGCATCGAGGGCGAGGGCAGCGAGTTCACGCTCTACATGCCTCAGATCTACGTGGGACAGGATATCGAGGACGACAGCGACCAAGAGGGGGTGGCGCAGTTTGGCGACGTCGGCGACATCGAGCCCGAAGGGGACTTCGAGAGCCGCGACGCCATCATGTTTTCGGGGCAGAAGGTTCTGGTGGTCGATGACGACGTGCGCAACATATTCGCGATCTCCAGCGTCCTCGAAAACCACAAGCTGAACGTGCTGTTCGCCGAGAACGGCGGCGCGGCCATCGAGGTGCTTCAGGAAAATGACGACATTGCCGTCGCGCTCATGGACATCATGATGCCCGACATGGACGGCTACGAGACCACCCAGGCGATACGGCGCATGGAGCGGTACAAAAGCCTTCCCATCATTGCGCTTACCGCGAAGGCCATGAAGGGCGACAGGGAAAAGTCGCTGGAGGCAGGCCTTTCCGACTATATTACAAAGCCTGTCGATACCATAGCGCTTCTGCGCATGATTCAGCGCTGGCTGAATGCCTGCGCCCCTGAGGCGTTGTCGTAAGAGGGAGCCATGGAAGGGGACGAGAAGATCAAGATTCTGGTCGTCGACGATCGCCAGGAAAACGTGACGGCGCTGTCGGAGACGCTGAACGACCCGAACTACGAGGTCATCACGGCGCTATCCGGAGAGCAGGCCCTGAAGGAGGTGCTGTGCGCCGAATTCGCGGTGATCCTGCTGGATGTCCAGATGCCCGGCCTGGATGGGTTTGAGACCGCAAGCCTCATACGCAAGCGGCGCAAGTCTCGCTCCATTCCCATCATATTCGTGACCGCGATCAATAAAGAGGATCGGTACGTCTACAAGGGCTATACGCTCGGTGCCGTCGATTACCTTTTCAAGCCATTCGATGTCGACATCCTGCGCTCCAAGGTCGCGGTGTTTGCCGACTTGTTCCGCAAAAACCGCCAGATCAAGGCGCAGGCGCGCCTCATTCAGGAGAGCGAACGGCGTGAGCGCGCGCGGCAGGTGGCCGAGGTCCAGAGGCGCGGGGAGCGTCGCTACCAGAATCTGGCGGACCTCGTGCCGCAGCTCGTGTGGATCATCACCCGCGATCTGCGCTTCGAGTACGTGAACCAGCGGGCGCTTAGCTACTTTCATCTCGATGGCGAGAGCGTGGCGGGGCTCATTCTCGAGGAGGTCGTGCATCGTGACGACCTCGATGGCCGCAAGGGCGTGTGGCGAGAGGCCTTGCTGGCCGGCGCCGAGCTGTCCGTGGAACTGCGCTTGCGGCGCGGCCGCGACGGGGCCTTTCGCTGGCACCTCGTGCATATTCAGCCGGAACACGATGCCCGGGGGCGGGTGCGCGCGTGGCTGGGCGTGGCGACCGATATCGACGATCAGCGGCGCGTGGCCGAGGCCCTGGCGGCGGAGAAGGAGCGGCTTTCGGTCACCTTGCGATCAATAGGCGATGGCGTGATCACGACCGACACGGACGGCCGCGTGGTGCTGCTCAATCGCGCCGCCGAGAAGCTCACCGGGTGGGCGCAGGACGAGGCCGTGGGGCGGCCGTTGGCGGAGGTCTTCGTGGTGCGCGAGGCGCCGGTTTTCCGCGAGGCGGTGAACATGGGCGGCACGGTCGCGGCGGGCGGCGGGCCGGATCGCCAGGCGGTCCTGATCGGCCGCGACACGCGGGAATGGGCGGTCGCCACCGGTATTACGCCGATTCGCGACGCCAAGGGCCAGGTGCAGGGCACGGCCGTGGTGTTTCGGGATGTCACGGATGCGCTGCGGCTCGAGGAGGAGCGCCAGAAGGCCAGCAAGCTGGAATCCGTGGGCCTGCTGGCGGGGGCCATCGCTCATGATTTCAACAACATCCTCACCGCCATCATGGGCAATATATCGCTCGCGAAGCTTTATACCTCGGCGGGCGAGCAGGTGTTCGACCGCCTGGAGGAGGCGGAGCGCGCGGCATTGTGGGCCAAGGATCTGACTCAGCAGCTCCTGACCTTCTCCAAGGGCGGCGCGCCGGTCAAGAGGCCGATCGAGATCGGTTCCGTGGTGCGCGATTCGGCGGAGTTCGCCTCGCGCGGCTCGAATATCCTGTGCGACGTGTCGGTGAACGCGCAGGTCGTGGTCGAGGCCGACGAAGGGCAGATCCGGCAGGTCGTGCACAATCTCGTCTTGAACGCCCAACAGGCCATGCCGGAAGGGGGGCGGGTCTGGGTGTCGATCGACGAGGTGCGGCGCACGGTGTATGACGGACACGGGCTCGTGCCCGGGCGCTACGCCGAGGTCGTGTGCCGCGATGAAGGCGTGGGGATCAGCAAGGAGAATCTGGCGCGCATTTTCGATCCCTACTTCACCACCAAGCTGAAGGGTAGCGGGCTTGGACTTGCGACCAGCTACTCCATCGTCCGCAAGCATAGCGGCGCCATCACCGTGGAGTCGGAGCCCGGCCAGGGGGCGGTGTTCCGCATCCTCCTGCCGGCGTCCGACATGAGGCTGCCGTCGCTCGTCAATACCGTCGGGCGCGTACGTCATGGGCATGGACGCATCCTGATCATGGACGATGAAAGCTTCATTCGCGACATCCTGGGTCGGCTGTTCACGCATTTCGGCTACGAGGTCGGCTATGCGAAGGACGGGGCCGAGGCCTTGGTCGCCTACAAGGGCGCGGTCCAGGAGCGCCGCCCTTATCATGTGGTCATCATGGACCTCGTGATCCCTGGCGGCATGGGGGGGCGCGAGGCCGTGCGCAAGCTTCTGGAGTTCGATCCCAAGGCCAAGGTCATCGTTTCGAGCGGCTACTCGAACGATCCGATCATGGCCAATTACCGGCACTATGGGTTCTGCGAAGCCGTCTCGAAGCCCTATCGCAATGAAGAGCTGCGTACGGTGGTGCAGAAGGTCCTGGCGCCCTAGCTGGCCCGGGTCGCGCGCCCGCGCGAGATGGCGGCGCGGGCGGTGGCGATGGCGAGGCGGATTCGCGGGCCTTCCCTTGCTTGCCAACGGTTGGGCAAGTAGTATCGCGCTTTTAATTCGGGTCGGATTTTATGTTGCGCGGTAGTCTTGTCGCCATCGTGACACCCATGCGCGATGATGGCGCGGTCGATTTTGCGGCCCTTGACCGGCTCCTCGACTTCCATCTGGAGGCGGGGACGCACGGTATCGTGGCGGTCGGCACCACCGGCGAGGCCTCGACCCTGGACGTCGACGAGCATGTGGCGGTCATCACCCATGTGGCGCGGACGCTGTCCGGTCGCATCCCGGTGATCGCCGGGACCGGCGCCAACGCGACCTCCGAGGCCATTGCGCTGAGCCGCGCCGCGGGCAAGGCCGGCGCCGACGCCTGCCTGGTCGTGACCCCCTACTACAACAAGCCGACCCAGGAAGGGCTTTTTCAGCATTTTGACGCGATCGCGCGGGCCGTCGATCTCCCGGTGATCCTGTATAACGTGCCAAGTCGCACGGCCTGCGATCTGTTGCCCGAGACCGTGACGCGACTGGCCGAGGTGCCGGGCATCGTCGGGATCAAGGAGGCCACCGGTAATGTGGATCGCGCGCGCGCCATCCGCG
>DAHWGZ010000329.1 GCA_027335965.1 Acidiferrobacter sp. | reverse complement strand
CCGGGCCCACGAGCAAAGTGCCGGCCAGGACCAAGGTCATGGCCCAGCGGCGGGTCTCACGCAAATGGAAGGTCATCGTCATCATGGCCGGATAGATGTGGGTGCGGCCCCCCAGCATTTCAAACCCCGGAGATCTGGCTATTGTAGCACAACGCGGGCTCATACAGCGTGGCAGTCGCGCCTCGCGTGGCCCAGCGCACATCACGGCCAAAACTCACGCATTCATGGAAATCCGATCGAACCCATCCGCGGCGCTCGGCTGTGCGCGCGCCCATAAAACCCTGCCCCTTGCAACGCCTGGCGCCTGCGCTACGCCGACACATGAGCCTGGATCAACGCGCCTTCCGTTACATCCTTTGATGAGCGGCAGGCATGCCAGACGGCCGAGGGCAGGTCGCGCTGTCCGCCTGCACTCATCACTCGGATACTTGTCGCCCAACGAGTATGCGCGCAGAATGCCGATCAAGACCCGTCTATGAGGTCCGCTGCGTAGGGACCACTTCACCCCCCGCACAGATCCCAGCGAGCCCGATTTAGGCGCTGGGCTCCCACCTGGGGTGTTTGACGGCAAAGCGTTGGTCTGGTCACGGGTTGCTGGATTTTGGGTGGTGGAAGCCAGGCGGCGGCAATCCTTGCGATGCGCTCCCATGTCATATGATCCTTCTGGCTGCGCCGCCGGAGCGTGCGTCGCCAGAGAACCGTGACATGGTAGCGAAACGCCCCGAGGACCCGTACATTCGTGGGCACCGCGTGGTAGGCAAAGTATCCCGTCACCACCTGCTTCAACCATCGTCCTTGCACCGGGATCGGTTCGTGCATGCGCTTTCGCAGTTGCGCCTTGATTTCCTTGAGCTTGGCCCGCATGCGGTCGCTGCGGGAC
>DAHWGZ010000328.1 GCA_027335965.1 Acidiferrobacter sp. | reverse complement strand
GCGTGGCCTTGAGGAGCGCATAAAGGATCCCCAGGGCGAGCGGCGCGACCCACGGCTGACGGTAGGGGGCAAAGGCCAGATTCAAGGCCGCGCCCGCCAGGAACGCCGCCAGCCACCGCGGAAATCCGCTAGCTGGCCACTTCGCTTTCTTCAGCAATCGGAACGACTTTGAGGAGATGGACCCGGCGCGAATCGGCGCGCAGCACTTCAAGCCGCAGGCCGCCGATCTCGAGGCGCTCACCGCGCTTGGGCACGCGGCCGAGCGTGGTCATGACGAGGCCGCCGATGGTATCGACCTCCTCGTCACCGTAATGAGTGCCAAAGTATTCGTTGAACTCCTTGATGGGCGTGAGGGCCTTGGCCACAAACTCGTGTTCGGCGCGCTGCATGATCATGACGTCATCGGCGTCGAGGTCGTGCTCGTCCTCGATGTCGCCCACGATCTGCTCCAAGACGTCCTCGATCGTGACCAGACCCGCCACGCCGCCGTACTCATCGACGACGATGGCCATATGATTGCGGCTGGACCGGAAGTCACGCAGCAGGACGTCGAGGCGCTTGCTCTCCGGCACGAATACCGCCGGCCGTAGCAAATCATAGACATTGAACGACGCGCGCTGCTCGCCATGGAAATACCGCAGCAGATCCTTCGCCAAAAGGATCCCCACCACCTTGTCCTTGTCCCCGTCGATGACCGGGAAGCGCGAATGGCCGGTCTCGATCACCCGCGGAAGGTAGCCCTCGGGCGGGTCCTCGCGATCGATCACATCCATCTGCGCGCGCGGGACCATGATGTCGCGGACCCGCATTTCGGCGACCTGGAACACCCCCTCGATCATGTCGAGGGCGTCGCTTCCGATCAGCCCGCGTTCGTGCGCCTCGCGCAA
>DAHWGZ010000327.1 GCA_027335965.1 Acidiferrobacter sp. | reverse complement strand
GGTGATGCCGTCGGCGGCAAGCCCATAGAGCACGCCTGGACCTGCCACGAGGCCCGTGAGGGGGGCGCTGGCGGTGATACTGCCAATCACAGTCAGGGTGCCGTTGGTGCCGACGCCAAAGGCCGTGATGGTGTCATTGCCGGTGTTCAGGGCATAGAGGTCGGATCCCACGACTGCGAGCGAGGCCGGCTGCGGGCCGCTGGCAATGGCCGTCCCCAGGGATGTCAGCCGATCGGTCTGACTCTCCCAGGCATAGGCCGAGACCGTCCCGTCCTTGCCGTTGGCCACATACACATAGCGGTCATCACTCACCGCCACGGCATCCGGTCCTTGCCCCGTGGGCACATAGCCCCGGTCGACCAAGGCCCCGGTCCAGGGGTCGCGCACATAGTACCCGAGGCTGTGGGTGCCGGAGGGCACGAGGATGAGCGAGGATGGGGCGGTCGTACTCTGGCCGAAGGTCGGGGTGGCCGAGGAGGTGGGCGAGGCACCCTGCGGGGTCGATGGGCTCGTGGTCTGGCCGGTGCCACCCGATAGTGCCGATGTACTGTTGCTGGAGCTCCCCGAGCCCTGGCAGGCGGCGAGCAGCGCCGCAGCCAGCAATGAGAGAGCGATACGCGATTTCATGGCCATAATACCGTTCCTCGTGGGATGAGTACGCCTCACCGTACTGGGCAGTGTCACCGTTACGGTCGCGATCGCCCATCAGCCGGAAGACCGATAGAGAGTTTGTAACGAAACGCGAACAATGCGGCCCATATGCGTGGTCATCCATGGGCGTCGGCGCTGGGGTTCCGTGCGGGTGTCGTGATCATGCGGTCCGAGGCGCGGGCCAGGGCGCGGTTCGGGCCTTCCGGCGCGGCGATGGTGTCATGGGAACGCCGTCG
>DAHWGZ010000326.1 GCA_027335965.1 Acidiferrobacter sp. | reverse complement strand
CGCGCGGGCCGTTACGGGGATGCCGGGCGGGTGCGCGCCGGGCCAAGACGAATAGGGGGCGCCCAGCGCCGCAAGGGCCGTCGCATGTGGGCATAGGCTGTGGGCTCGGGATCGCAAGTCGCTATAGGCGGCCGGCCGCGCGCCGGCTCGTGGCACAGACGCGGCGGCTATCATGACGCCCTTGCCGTGCCATGGCGCCCATGCGGCGTTAGCGTCGCGCATGCGGCAGACCACTGCGGGTGCTGGCGGGTGGGGATTACGCCCTCATCGACACCGTGCCACGGCCGCTTAGGGCGATCGTGCGGCAGGACGGCGCATGCCCACGGTACGGGCCGGAACGGCGCCCGTCACGGTACCGGATGAGTACGGTGCCGTCGGCTGTGGCGGCGGGAGCGGCGCGGGAGTCCGTGACGGATTGAGCGGTGGACCGCGACCCGAGGCGGCACTATCCGGCGGCTTTGATCGGCACCTAACGGTGTCGCGGTTCACTTGGCTGTGGTTCTCTAGGCCGTTCTTCCCCAGACCTTTCTCATGCCGGCGCGGCGGGGCGGTGTCTTGCCTGATGATCTGGCTGTAGGCGCATCCGACAGCGCCACTCGGATCTGTAGCGGGGCCCCATGCATGATGGAAATCAGGAGCACCTCACGATCACGAACCGCGAGTCTTGGCGAGAAGCGCACCCGCTTGAGCGGGTTGAGAGGGCCAGCTGTTCCTACCTTTATGATATCTATCCCGGGTTGTTGCCCCGTGGGGTTGCTCGATCGATCGTGAGCCTCGATGGTTGGCGGGAGATCGTGCAGCGCGCGCGACGGCGTGGAGGGCTTGGGGTGGATGGAGATCGATATCCGGCAGCCTTCACGGCACGGGGGCGCTATCAGGGAGCGGCCCGAG
>DAHWGZ010000325.1 GCA_027335965.1 Acidiferrobacter sp. | reverse complement strand
CTTGGATGTGCCTAGCGCCGTGCCGACACAGTCTTTGCGTGCGGTCGACCAGACGGGATGTCGCCATGTGGCAGATGGTGCCTTGCATGACATGAAGGTTCCTCCCGGGATCGTGTTTTGTTCCTTATCTTGTTAGGAGTAGACCGCAAGCGGCCTCAAAAGTGCAATGGGACGAATGATCACTCCCAATTGTCTCATTATGCGCTTTTGTCTGGAGATCGATACTCTCTGGCGGGCTATGTTCGGTAAGGCGGCAGCGTCGCGTACGCCTGGCATGACCCGCGGCGCGCCGGATCCTCGTCTGTACAATCACGTGCGGGCCGGCTTTCGGTGCGCGCGCCGGGATGTCCGTTTCGCCTGAGGGCTTATCCGTAAAGGAGCGTTTCAGGAGTGTCGGCCCCCTGGGTCGCCACGATCCCCGAGGTGAACACCCCGGTCCGCTCGGTGTGCCCATCGTCGGCATGTGCCACGGCCCGCGGCGTCGGTGCCGGACCCCCACAGCGGTCCGGCGGATCGACACGACCGTGAGTGGCCCAAGTCCTGCCATGGGTCGGTAAGCGGCGCGGGGCCGATCGCGATCGCTGCACGGCGCGCACCCACCTACTATACGCAGGGATTGTATTCACACCGAAGCCACCAAAAATCCACAAGAGAACTGGTGCCGTCCTGCGACATTTGGCACGGGCCAGACGGTGCTTCTTTCGAATGGCCCTTACCGTCCCATTGTGAGTGGCGCAATATGGTTTCCATCATATCCTAGGATAGTACATGGGATTTACATCGATAAAACGTCAGAGTCCGCCCCTAAAGCCAGATTGAAGTGGTCCCTACGCAGCGGACCTCATAGACGGGTCTTGATCTGGGTGTTGCATTCTGCGCGCATACTCGTTGGG
>DAHWGZ010000324.1:404-894 GCA_027335965.1 Acidiferrobacter sp. | reverse complement strand
CACCTGCTCCGCGCCGGCAAGATCAAGGTGCAGGTGTGCACGGCCATTGCCCGTGAGCTCACAGGCTTCCTGTGGGCCGTGGCCTGTGCCGTCCAGACGGAGACCCAGTAACCAACATAGCGCATAAGACTTCGAGTATACTATAATTGTCAGTGTGACTGGTAAACTATTAACCATGAGACGTGAGTCTTTATATCAAGGCAGGAGTGGCCCGGTGGGAGAATCCTCGGCCCCCCTATGAGGCGCCGATTCAACCCGGTGACCCTCGATTATAGAGCGAGGCAGCTCCACGACGAAGCGAAGTCAGGCGGTATCCAACCCGCGTATATCAGAGTGATCGACCGTCGTTAACAGCCGCTCGTGCCTTGACTCAAAGACTTACGGACAAAAGGAGCGAAAAGACAAAAGAAAACCCATACCAGTAGTTGACAGATCAATACATATCAGGGGGTCGCTCACGCGGCCCCGGTTCTTGGGGGCCACCGCACGG
>DAHWGZ010000324.1:0-394 GCA_027335965.1 Acidiferrobacter sp. | reverse complement strand
TTCTGATGTACTCCCGGATGGTGGCCTCATCGCGCCCGACCGTGGAGACAAAGTACCCTCGGGCCCAGAAGTGCTGCCCGACGAAGTTGCGTTTCCGTTCCCCGTACACGCGTGCCAGATGAATGGCGCTCTTGCCCTTGATGTACCCGACCACCTGTGAGACTGCGTACTTGGGTGGAATCGATATCATCATGTGCACATGATCTGACATCAGGTGGCCCTCCTCGATCCGGACTCCTTGCGTTCTGCCAGATTGCGGAAGACCTCGCCTAAATGTTGCCACAATTGCGCATACAGCGTTTTTCGGCGACATTTCGGGATAAACACCACATGATATTTGCACTCCCACTTCGAGTGGCTTAGGCTTTGATACTCGTCCATCGTGAAATTTCCT
>DAHWGZ010000323.1 GCA_027335965.1 Acidiferrobacter sp. | reverse complement strand
ATCTCAGCAACATGCGCCTGCGGCCCGGCGCCTACATCCAGGCCGGCACACCGCTGTTCGCGCTCATCGCGAGCCGCGAGTATTGGGTGACCGCCAACTTCAAGGAGACCTCCCTTAGCCGCGTGGTCGTAGGTGACCGCGCCCACATCCATATCGACATGTACCCAAATCAGCGCTTCCGCGGTAGAGTAGTAGGCATCAGTGGCGGGAGCGGTACGGCCTTCTCGCTCCTCCCGCCGGAGAACGCCACGGGGAACTGGGTCAAGGTCACGCAGCGCGTTCCGGTGCGGATATTGATCTTAAACCCGAACCCCCGCTGGCCGCTTCGGATCGGGACGAGCGCGAACGCCACGGTCTTTTTCCGCAAGGCCCGCAAACATTGACGGAGACGCCCATGGTCTTTCGCACCATGCTCCTCTGTTATGACGGCACCCGCGAAGGCCACACCGCGCTCCATCAGGGGGCGGAACTGGCGAGCGCCTGCGGCGCCTTCGTCCACCTCCTTGCCGTGGTCCGCACAAGCGCCACATCGATCGTGGGCGAGTCGCTGTCGAGTGACGCACCGTTCGCGGAACAGACGCGGCACGTCGAGGAAATCCTGCACGAGGGTGTCACCCGACTTACAGAGCGCGGCATAAAGGCGCGGGGGCATGTGGCGCTGGGCGAGCCTATAGACGAGATCGCGCGCGCCGCCAAGACCCTTCAGGTCGATCTCATCGTGCTCGGCCACCGCACGCAGTCGGCATTCGCGCGATGGTGGCGAGGGTCCGTGGGCGTCACACTCCTCGATCTATCAGCGTGCAGCATCCTGGTATGCATCGAGAATCCCCCCCCTGAAACCGGGCCGTGAGCCCCCGACAGCGCCTGCTGGTCACGATCGCGGTCATGGCGACGAC
>DAHWGZ010000322.1 GCA_027335965.1 Acidiferrobacter sp. | reverse complement strand
GCCCGATGCTCGCCGGGACCTTCGTCGATCCCGCTCGGTTTCTGGGGACCGATTAGCAGGCGGCCAGGCATCGATTGCGGGCCCACGCGCGGCCTTGCCCAGCCCCACGAGGTCTCCGTCGCGCGTGGGGCCCCAAGCGGATGTGGGTGGATCCGCTGCCTGAGAAGGCCCGGCTCACCTGTCATCGCCATGCCCGCATCCCGACCGACCCCGCCAGGAGGTGAAGACCATGACACGAAGCGGCGCGGACGCCGCCACGCTGGTGGCGTGCCGGGGTCCTTGGAGGGCCGATGCGCCAGGCGGGGCGGCGCCCAGCCAGCGCTCGTGCATCGCCCTCATTCTGTGTGCCATGATCGGCGGGACCCAGGAACCGGCGGCCATCGGCGGATGGGACAAACGTCGGCCCACCCTGCTGCGCCGGTTGCGCCGCCGATGGCCCCTATGAACCCCCGTCCGAGCCCACGATCCGCCGCCTGCTGCCGGCGGTCGATATCACGGCGCCGGAACATGGCCTAGGGGATTGGCGGCACATGCAGGGCGTAGCCGATGCAGCGGTCACCGGGTGTGCGCGCAAGGCGAGCGCTCGATGGCAGGGTCTTGCCGGGATCGCTGGAGGGCGAGTCTCCGTGGCGACCGGTGGCGGCGCTCGGGCACGCAAGCGGCGTGGTCTGGAGCCCGGTCGAGGTCGGCGGCAAGGCCTCCGCACGGCCGGCGCTAACGCCCCTCCCGGACCCCGTGCCGTTGATAGGTGGCGGTCACCGCCGTTGCCTGACCTACCAAAAAGGGCCGCAGTGCTCCACCAGTAACCAGGCCGCGGCTCAGGGGGTAGGGCGGCGCGAAACCCCCATCATGAGACCATGCGCCGTCACAACGTCCCCTATCGTCTCTGTCCCAACGC
>DAHWGZ010000321.1 GCA_027335965.1 Acidiferrobacter sp. | reverse complement strand
GGTTTCCTCTCTTTGTCGATTAGTCGTCAACAACTGAGAGGAGACCCGTGTTTACCCTCCATTGCAAGCCCTTGTACGCCCCGACAGACATCGACCCTACCTAACGCCTATCCCACCCTGGCCCGTTTACGCCGCCACACCTACCAGCCCTGCCTGATTATCAAGCCGATACCGTGGGGAAAGTCGGATAGAGCCTGATTTTGTTGAGCTTATTCCGCTTTCCGACACGGACGGAAGACATACCCATGCCTGTCCAGCGGATCTGCGCCTCCCAGTGCGCAGATGATGGTATTGAAAATATAGCATCCGTCCGCGATGCGCGCGAGGCGCACTCTCCTGTGGCAACTCCGGCACGCGTGGCCAGCGGTACTTCGGGAACGTATGGGATCCCGGCCTCCGAAGTCCCCATAGGCGGATGCGTTTAGATCACGATCAGAAAGTCCACCAAAACCAAGGGGAGGAGGACCGGCGGGGCCTCCAGGGGATCTTTGTGGCATCAATGGCCGCTGTTAGTTGGCCCATGAAGATCCAGGCCGCATGAGCGATCTTCCCATAACTGCTTCGGGTGAGCCATAAAGCCATTCCGGTGTACCGGAGGGTTTTGATCAGCCGGATCTATTTGTTTCGCATACTTTAGTATTATAGGTATTTTTGGTAACGGGCCACACTTGCGAGAAACGGCGGTATCCAAGAAAACGGCTTTTTGGCTCTATCCGACTTTCCCCACGGTATCGGCTTGATAATCAGGTAGGGCTGATATGGGTGTGGCGGTGTAAACGGGCCAGGGTGGGATAGGCGTTAGGTGGGGTGATGTCTGTCGGGGTGTACAAGGGCTTGCAATGGAGGGTAAACACGGGTCTCCTCTCAGTTGTTGACGACTAATCGACAAAGAGAGGAAACC
>DAHWGZ010000320.1 GCA_027335965.1 Acidiferrobacter sp. | reverse complement strand
TCAATGTCTTCCGAGTAGCGCAGGGGCTGCTTGAACAACAGTTTGTTGATCGCGGTACCACCGCGGAAAGCGATCTTGTTTTTCAGCATCGGCGCGTTGAACAGGTCGCATAACGCGCGGCTGATGATCAGGTCCTGCTCGATCTGCCGCGCGTCGGGCCAAGGGGCTTTCGTGCTCCAGGCCTGGATATGAACTGCTCCCGCCAAGCCTAGACGGCTATGGCGTGAGTTTCGTGCTCATGGCCGGCGGCACGGGCCGGTCACCCCGCTGCGCGATTACCGGCGGAGCACTGTGGCGCTTCCTGGTAGAAGCAGTCTCGATCTGTGATGCGAAGGTTCCGCGATCCAGGACCGTGTCAACATGCGTAGCCCATGCACAGGCCTTGGTCTTCGTATCGAAGGGGTAAACGGGGGCAGATATCCGCGTCGACGGATCCTGACTTGCCAAACGACCTTGCCGGCGGGACCGGGACGCTCAGTAAATGTGGCCATACCCTGGGCTCACATCCCCGAGTGTCCCAAAATACCGTTACGCGGGCTAGGGGTATTGCTACGTTCTTGTTTTATATGGTGGCTATGGGTGGACTCGAACCACCGACCTCAGCATTATGAGTGCCCTAAAACTGCACCGCTATACACGCCAATACATCCTAACACCTTGTTCTCATTGCCGTTTCTATGCAGACTCATCCCCTGGGCGTGCGCCGAAATGCAACCGCGTTATGGCATAGGAATGGCAGAATGGCTATCGAAATGATCGCCGTTCTGCCAGATGGATTACAGATTGCGTGAATGGCACCACTTTTAGGCCGCCATTCGCCACCCGCGCCTATTTCCCTTCGTGCAGATTACTCCATAGTGACTGCGCGAGGGTATATGGTTATGCAGCTTTTGACTCTGGAT
>DAHWGZ010000031.1:6594-14405 GCA_027335965.1 Acidiferrobacter sp. | reverse complement strand
GGGGGTGCGGGCGTATTGCTGCCGCCCAGGAGGCGATGCAAGAAAGATCGTATCGGTCCGTTGGCGGGGGCGGGGGGCGGCGGGTTCGCAGCCTCCGGTCGGGGCGGCGCAATCGGCGCCAGTTGGCCCACGGCCGGCCGCTCCATGGTCGGCGTCGGGGGACGCGCCGGCTCCTCGGCCTCGACCTCGAGCGGGATCAGGTAGCTTGGCGCGATGCGCTCGGCCTCGATCTCCTCGGCCTTCAGGCGCTTGATGCGATAGTGCGGGGTCTCGAGATCGATGCTCGGAACGATCGTGATGGGTGTACCCAGGCGCGATTCTATGCCGCTGATCTCATGGCGCTTCTCGTTTAGGAGGAAGGTCGCGGTGGCGAGCGGCAGGTGCACATGCAGCGCCGCGGTATTCTCCTTCATCGCCTCTTCCTGGATGAAGCGCAGGATCTGCAGGGCGGACGAGGGCACGCTGCGGATGTGGCCGGTGCCCTCGCAACGCGGGCAGGTCAGGCTGCTGGATTCGCCGAGCGACGGCCGCAACCGCTGGCGCGACATCTCAAGGAGCCCGAAGCGGGAGATCCGTCCGACCTGCACGCGCGCGCGGTCGGCCTTGAGCGCCTCGCTGAGGCAGGTTTCCACCGCCCGCTGGTTGCGTGTCGGCGTCATATCGATGAAGTCGATGACGATGAGGCCGCCCAGGTCGCGGATACGAAGCTGCCTTGCAATCTCCTCGGCGGCCTCGAGGTTGGTGTTGAGCGCGGTCTCCTCGATGTCGCTTCCACGCGTGGCCCGCGCCGAGTTGACGTCGATCGTGACCAGCGCCTCGGTGTGGTCGAACACCACCGCGCCGCCGGATTCCAGGCGGACCTCGCGGGAGAACGCCGACTCGATCTGATGCTCGATCTGGTAACGGGAGAACAGCGGGATCTCGTCTTCGTAGAGCTTGAGCTTGCCGACGTTCTGCGGCATGACCTGCTGCATGAACTTCAGGGCGCGCTCGTAGATATCCTGGTTATCGATCAGGATTTCACCGATGTCGCTGCGCAGATAATCGCGGATCGCGCGAATGACCAGACTGCTTTCCTGGTAGATCAGGAAGGATGCCGGCTGGTCCTCGCTTGCGCGGGTGATGGCGTCCCACAGCTGCACCAGGTAGTCGAGGTCCCATTGGAGCTCTTCGACGCTTTTGCCGATGCCGGCCGTGCGGATGATGACGGAATAGTCGTCCGGAAGCTTCAGCTGGGCCATGGTGTCGCGCAGTTCGGCCCGTTCCTCTCCCTCGATGCGGCGCGAGATGCCGCCGCCCTTGGGATTGTTCGGCATCAGCACCAGATAGCGGCCGGCGAGGCTGATGAAGGAGGTGAGGGCGGCGCCCTTGTTGCCGCGCTCTTCCTTCTCGATCTGGACTACGATCTCCTGGCCTTCGCGGATCACGTCCTTGATGCGCACCGGACCCTGCGCGCCCTTGCTCTCGGACCCGCTGAAATAGCTGCGCGAGATCTCTTTCAGGGGCAGGAAGCCCTGCCGTTCGGTGCCGTAGTCGACGAATGCCGCCTCGAGGCTGGGCTCCACGCGGGTCACGCGCGCCTTATAGATGTTGCCCTTCTTTTGTTGATAGTTCGCCGACTCGATGTCCAGATCGATCAATTTCTGGCCGTCGACGATCGCCACTCGCAGTTCCTCCGAGTGGGTGGCATTAAAAAGCATTCTTTTCATGAATCTTGACTCCGCCGCGTTGCGGCGCACGACCACCGGCCTTGAGGGAGGTCGGCAGTCCACGCGAGTGTGGGCGGCGAAGAATGGGCCCGGATTAAGGGCATGAATCCGCTTTGAAACCCGTCGCAGTAGACTTTCCGCCTCCCGGGCCAGGGGGCGTACATCCGAGCACCTCTCCAGTTGGGCGAGGGGTGCGAAACCCTTATGTTAAGGCGACCTACACGGTCGGCCTTCGAAAATCGTTTTGTATGCAGCCGGAAAGCTTGCTACTATCGGACGCATACGAAAGCGCACTATAGCAGCCGGGTTGCGCCCCGGCAATCTTTGGCTTCCCTCTGATGTCTTGGCACGACAAGGCGGCGTCGGCGGTTCGCTTGGTGACGATAGATGCCGAGCGGTCCGGGCAGCGCCTCGATAATTTTCTTCTGGCGATCCTCAAGGGCGTTCCCCGAACGCACATCTATCGCATTGTCCGCAAAGGCGAGATCCGCATCAATAAGGGTCGGCGCAAGGCGGATTATCGCCTGCAGGTCGGCGATGTCGTGCGGATCCCGCCCATAGAAGTGAAGGCGCCGCCTCCGCCAGCCCCGGATCTCGGGTGGCTTTCCGAGCTCATTCTTTTCGAGGACGATGGGTTTCTGGTGTTGGATAAGCCCGCCGGCATGGCGGTGCATGGCGGCTCCGGCCTGTCTTTCGGGGTGATCGAGGCGTTGCGCGCGCTGCGTCCGGCGGCGCGCAGCCTGGAACTCGTGCATCGGCTCGATCGCGCGACGTCCGGTTGCCTCTTGATCGCGAAGCGGCGCTCGGCGCTGCGGGGCCTGCACGAGTCCATGCGCGCGGGGCACTTCGGCAAGCACTACGTGGCGCTCCTGCAGGGCGTGCTGGCGGGCGGCTCGCGTACCGTGGACGCGCCGCTTTTGCGCCGCGACACCAGCGAGCGGCGGGTGGTCGTGGATGCCGCCGGCAAGCCCGCGCAGACGTACTTCACGCCGCGCCGGCGTTTTTCCGATGCCACGTTGACCGACGTCCGCCTGGGTACCGGACGCACGCACCAGGTGCGCGTGCACGCGGCCCATCTTGGACACCCGCTGGCCGGCGATGAGCGCTATGGGGACCCCAAGGCCGTTGGCGCCTGGAAGCAGAGGGGTCTCACGCGGCTGTTTTTGCATGCCGCGCGCCTGTCGTTTCCGCATCCGGCCACCGGAAAGACAGTGGATATCGAATCGCCGTTGCCAAAGGATCTCGTGCGGGTATTGGAGTCGCTTGATGGCTAAGGCCTATGAACTTCTGATTTTCGACTGGGACGGGACGCTCATGGATTCCGCGGAGCGTATCGTGCGCTGTTTCCAGGCTGCGGCGCATGACTGCGGGTGGCGCGCGCTCGCCGACGAGGCGATCCGCAAGACCATAGGTCTCGGGGTCGCCGAGGCCCTGGCGCGGCTCTTGCCCGGGGAGGCGGACAGCCGCCGGGGGGCGATCGCCGCCCGTTACCGGGAGCATTTCCTGCGCCTGAACGACACGCCCACGCCGCTTTTCCCGGGGGTCGCCGCCGGGCTCTCCGATCTGCGCGCACGCGGCTACCGGATCGCGGTGGCCACCGGCAAGTCGCGGATCGGCCTTGACGCGGCCCTCGAGGCCAGCAAGACCGGCGCGCTTTTCTGCGCGACGCGCTGCGCCGACGAGACGCGCTCCAAGCCCGACCCGCTCATGCTCCACGAGATATTGGCGGAGACCGGGGTGCGGGCCGCGGATGCGCTCATGGTCGGAGACACGAGCTACGATATCGAGATGGCCGCGCGCGCCGGCGTCGACAGCGTGGCGGTGACCTATGGGGTCCACGATCTTACGGAATTGCGCCTTCATGAGCCGCGCTTGTGCGTCCAGACCTTTCCGGAACTGTGCGCGTGGCTGCCCTAGTCGTATGCGCGAGCGGCGCGCTAAAGGACGGTGGCCTTGGGCGGCGCTTTGTGCTCGAGTCCGGGGACGAGGCCTTCGTCGTACGCCATGGCGGCGTGGCGCGCGCCTATCTCAACCACTGCCCGCACCGCGGCCTTGAGCTCGATTGGCAGGAAGGGCGGTTCTTTGATGATAAAGGCGGGGTCCTGGTGTGTTCCGTGCACGGGGCGCGCTATGATCCGGCCGACGGGGGTTGCCTGGGCGGTCCGTGCCGCAATCAGGGGCTGACGGCCTTGGTCTGCCGGGAACAGGAAGGGATGGTGGTCGTGGAGGAGGCGGGGCAATGAACGATAATAACGACAAGGGGCGCGAGGGAGAGCGCGACCGGCGATCCGACCAGGATGATCGCTTGGGGCTTGGGGAGGACTGGGCGCGCGCGACGCTGGAGAAGCTCGCGTTTGCGGCCTTGCAGGAGCAGCGCCGCAGCCGCCGCTGGACGCTGGCCTTCCGGTTTCTGGTCATCACCCTCATCGTGGCGCTGTTTTTGAGCTACGAGGGGACGCAGATGCGCACCACCGGGCTTGCCGGGCGGTTTACCGCGCTGGTGCGCATGGACGGCACGATTCAGGAGGGCGGCCCGGCCAGCGCCCACCCGATCGATGCCGCCTTGCGCCACGCCTTCGCCGCGCATCCGGCGGGCGTGATCCTCGATGTCGACAGCCCCGGCGGCAGTCCCGTGCAAGCGAGCGACATCAACGCCGAGATCTGGCGGTTGCGGGCGCGCTATCCGCACATTCCGGTATATGCCGTGGTCCAAGACCTGTGCGCCTCCGGCTGTTATTACGTCGCGGTGGCCACCCAGCGGATCTATGCCAACCCCGCGAGCCTGGTCGGTTCGGTCGGCGTGCTCATGGACGGGTTTGGCTATACGCACCTCATGCACAAGATCGGCGTCACGCGCCGGCTGCTGGTGGCCGGCGCCAACAAGGACTTCCTGGACCCGTTCTCGCCACTCACCAAGGCTCACAAGGCGTTTGCCGAGAGGATGTTGGCGCAGATCCACGAGCAATTCATCGAGGCCGTGAAAAAGGGCCGGGGGGCGCGCCTGCGCCCACACCCCGGACTCTTCAGCGGGTTGATATGGACGGGCTACCGGGCCCACGAATTGGGCCTGATCGATGGATTTGGGACCGTCGGTCAGGTGGCCCGGCATCTTTTCAATGCCCCTCGCATCGTCGATTTTTCGCCCAAGGAGGGGCTTGTGACCCGTTTCGCGCAGCACCTGGGGGCGACCATGACCCAGGCGTTCGTGACCCAATGGCTGTCTCCCATGCCGCGTATGCAGTGAGCCGTGAAACGGATCCTGATCAGCAACGATGACGGATACATGGCCGCCGGCCTCGGATGCCTCGCCGCGCGTCTCGCGCACAACGCCGAGGTCACCGTGGTGGCGCCGGACCGCGACCGCAGCGGGGCGAGCAATTCCCTGACCCTGCTGCGGCCGTTGCGGGTGTCGCGCGCCGCCAACGGGTTTTTCTTCGTCGATGGCACGCCCACCGACTGCGTGCATATCGCGATCACCGGGCTCCTCGAGCAGGAGCCCGATATCGTCATCGCCGGCATCAATCACGGCGGCAATCTCGGCGACGACGTCTTGTATTCCGGAACCGTGGCGGCGGCCATGGAGGGACGATTCCTGGGCCTGCCGGCCATTGCCGTGTCGCTGGCATCACCCAATCCCACGCACTTCGCGACCGCGGCGGCGGTCATTGAACGCCTGCTTTTGGCGTTGACTCCCGAGACCTTGCCCGCCGACACGGTACTGAACGTGAACGTGCCCGATGTCGCCCAGGCCGATTTGCGCGGTTTCGAGGCGACCCGTCTCGGGCATCGCCACAAGGCGGAGCCCGTGATCGCCTCGCAGGATCCCCGGGGGCGGGCGATCTATTGGGTGGGGCCGCCGGGCAGCGCCGATGACGCCGGTCCGGGTACCGATTTCCACGCCATCGCGGCAGGCTATGTCTCGATCACGCCCCTGCACGCCGATCTGACCCGCCACAATACGTTGGGTGTCCTGAAGGCCTGGTGCCGGGAGACCTTGTGAACGGGGAATCGCGCTCTGGTGCCGGCATGACCTCGGCGCGCACCCGCGAGCGCCTCATCGGGCGATTGCGCGAGCAGGGGATACGCGACGAAGAGACGCTCGCGGCGCTGTCTTCGATCCCCAGGCATCTTTTCGTCGACGAGGCCTTGGCAAGCCGTGCCTACGAAGACACGGCGCTGCCGATAGGACACGGGCAGACCATCTCCCAACCCTATATCGTGGCGCGCATGACCGCGGCCCTGCGCGCCACGGGACCGCTCGAGCGGGTCTTGGAGGTCGGCACCGGTTCCGGATACCAGGCGGCGGTGCTGGCGCGGCTCGCCGGGCACCTTTATACAGTGGAGCGCATAGGAGGCCTGGTGCGCGCCGCGCGCCAGCGCTTCCAGGCGTTGCGGCTCGCCAACATCACCGCCCGCCACGCCGACGGGTGCGAGGGCTGGCCGGAGGAGGCCCCGTTCGATGCCATCATCGTGACCGCCGCGGCGCGCGCGGTGCCGACCGCGCTCTTTAGCCAGCTCAAGGAAGGCGGGCGTCTCATGGTGCCGGTAGGGGGGGAGGGGCAGGAGCTCTTGCTCTATCGCCGACGTGGCACGGCGATGTCCTTTGAGCGCCTCGAGGCCGTCAATTTCGTGCCACTGCTCCCGGGCGGAATCGTGTAAGGATGCGCCGCGCGCCGCTTGTCGGGTGCCTGCTCGCGCTGCTCGCGGGGTGCGTGGCCCGTATTCCCGCGCCCATCCAGAACGATGGCACGTCGCTTGCCGGCAATCCCGGCTATTACCGAGTCCTGCCGGGCGACACCCTCTATAGTATCGCCTTCGAGACCCGGCACGACTACCGGACCTTGGCGCGCTGGAATCATATCCCGGCGCCTTACCGCATCGAGGTGGGCGAGCGCCTCCGGTTAACCGCGCCGCGGCGCGTCAGAGTGGCGCCGGAGCCTGCGGGAAGGCCCATCGCATCCCATCCGATACCCCCGCCGGTGGTGCTCGCGCGGCCCACCCAGGACCTGCATGTCGTGCCGGCGCCGCAGGCGTCCGTCGTGCGTTGGATATGGCCGGCGCGCGGGACCATCAAGGAGACCTTCGGGCGCGGTCCGCTGAGCGGCCGACCCGGCAATCGCGGCATCGATATCCTCGGGCGCCCCGGGGAGCCGGTGCGCGCCGCTGCCGCTGGGCGGGTCGTCTACCGCGGCAGTAGACTTCCTGGTTACGGTAAGCTTATTATCATTAAAGAAAATAATGAGTACCTAAGTGCGTATGCGCATAACGCGCGCATCAAGGTAGAGGAGGGGGCGATGGTGCGGCAAGGCGAGGTGATCGCCGTCATGGGTGACAGCGGTACCGATCGGGTGGAACTCGAGTTCGAGATCCGCCGACGCGGAATCCCGGTGAACCCGCTGCGCTATCTGCCCGTAAGACACCACTAGCGAGAAAAAAAGAGGTACAGCCGCTCATGGTCGAATCGGAACTGGACGAGAATGCAGTAGAGGCACCGGAGTCGGAGGTTCTTGAGGGGACGGACACGGAGGAGGCCTCGGAGGGGGCCGGCGATGCGGGGGCGACGGCCGAGAGCGCCTCTGAACGCGAAAGCGACGACACGGCCGGCCCGCAGGCCGATGCCACCCAGCTCTACCTGCGCGAGATCGGATTTTCGCCGCTGCTCACGGCCGAGGAGGAGGTCCATTACGCGCGCAAGGCCTTGCGAGGCGACTCATCGGCGCGCCATCACATGATCGAATGCAATCTGCGGCTCGTGGTGAAGATCGCGCGCCGATACATGAATCGCGGGCTGGCCCTGCTCGACCTGATCGAGGAAGGCAATCTCGGGCTCATACGCGCGGTCGAGAAATTCGATCCCGAGCGCGGCTTCCGGTTTTCCACCTATGCCACATGGTGGATCCGGCAAACGATCGAGCGCGGGATCATGAACCAGACGCGCACGATACGCCTTCCGGTCCATATCCTGAAGGAGATCAATATCTACATGCGGGCCGCCCGTCATCTGGCCCAGAAGCTTGACCACGAACCCACTCCCGAGGAGGTGGCGCTCCTGCTCGACAAGCCGATCGCCGATGTGCGCGCCATGATGGGTTTGAATGAGCG
>DAHWGZ010000031.1:0-6380 GCA_027335965.1 Acidiferrobacter sp. | reverse complement strand
CAGGTGGGCGCGGATATCGGCGTGACGCGCGAACGCGTGCGGCAGATCCAGGTGGAGGCCTTGCGTCGCCTGCGCGGTATGCTCGAGCGGGGCGGTTATTCGATGGACGCGCTTTTCTAGCCGATCGTCGCGGCCCTGTCAGGACGAGGGATCGGCGAGCAGTAGGCCGGCAGCCACCCGGCGCCCCTCGCTCATGAGCAGGTTGTAGGTCCGGCAGGCGGCGGCGGTGTCCATGCATTCGACGCCGATCTGGGCCTGCGCGAACGGGGCGAGCCACGCCGGCGGCGGGAAGCGCAGCAGGCCGCCGGTGCCGAGCAGGACGATCTCCGGGGTGCCCGCGGCGAGCTCCGCGAGACATGTGGCGTCGAGTTCCCCGAAGTGCCGGGGACGCCAATCCGGGATCACCTTGTCGGGCATGAGAATGACGCTGTGCTCGTAGACGAGGTCGTCGATGCGCAGCCGGCCCGGGTCATAACCCCGGATGAGGCGCCGCCCGTCGCCGGTATCCAGATGAATCTTCACGAAAGTCCTCCAATCGACATTGACAGGGCGGCGGTTCGCCCGTATGTTCGCGGTTCAAACGGCCGTGTTTGGCGCGCCGCCCTGCTCACGGCATCTTGACCGGCCGAACGCGCCGCCGGCCCGTCCGGGCATCCCAGGTGGAGTATGGATCAGTTTCCCCGCATAAAGAGATTACCGCCGTACGTCTTCAACATTGTAAACGACCTGAAAGCCGAGGCCAGACGACGTGGCGAGGACATCATTGATTTCGGGATGGGCAATCCCGACCACGCCACGCCCCAGCACATCGTAGACAAGTTGTGCGAGGCCGCGCAACGGGGCGACACGCACCGCTATTCCGTATCGCGGGGGATACCGCGCCTGAGGCGCGCGATCTGCCACTGGTATGAGACCCGCTACGGCGTCACGCTCGACATGGATCGCGAGGCGATCGTCACCATCGGTTCCAAGGAGGGCCTCGCGCATCTCGCGCTCGCGACCACCGGCCCCGGGGACGTGATCCTGGTGCCGAACCCGAGCTACCCGATCCACCCCTATGGCTTCGTGATCGCCGGCGCCGACATCCGACACGTCCCGCTCGTGCCCGGCGGGGATTTCTTTGCCGAACTCGAGAGCGCGATCCGCAACTGCTGGCCGAAGCCCAAGATGCTGGTGCTGAACTTCCCCAGCAACCCGACCGCGCAATGCGTCGATCTCGGCTTCTTCGAGAAGGTGATCGCGGTGGCGCGTGACCACGGCATCTACGTCATCCATGACCTCGCCTATGCCGACATCGTGTTCGACGGCTACAAGGCCCCGTCGATCCTGCAGGTGCCGGGGGCGATGGAGGTCGCCGTCGAGTTCTTCACGCTTTCGAAGAGCTACGACATGCCTGGATGGCGAGTGGGCTTCATGTGCGGCAACCGCGAACTCGTGGCGGCGCTGGCGCGCATGAAGTCCTATCTCGATTACGGCATGTTCACGCCCATCCAGATCGCCGCGATCCTCGCGCTCGAGGGTCCGCAGGAGTGCGTGGCCGAGATCCGCGACCGCTACCAGAGCCGCCGCGACGTGCTGTGCGACGGACTGAAGGCCGCCGGCTGGGAGGTGGACGTGCCCAAGGCTACGATGTTCGTGTGGGCGAAGATCCCCGAGCCGTTCCGGGAGATGAAGTCTCTGGAGTTCGCCAAGAAGCTCCTGCTCGAGGCCAAGGTGGCGGTATCGCCGGGCATCGGTTTCGGGGAGTACGGCGACGATTACGTACGCTTCGGCCTCATTGAAAACGAGCACCGCACGCGCCAGGCGGTGCGCAGCATCCGTGACCTCCTGCGGCGCGCGGGCATGCCGGCGAAGGAAGCCCTGTGAAGGCGGTCCGTGTCGGGCTTTTGGGATTCGGGGTCGTGGGCGGAGGCACGGTCGCGGTGTTGACGCGCAATGCCAACGAGATCGCGCGCCGCGCCGGGCGCGGCATGGAGATCGTGAAGATCCTGGCGCGCGATCCGAGCAAGCGCCGCGCGCAGGCGGTGCCCGAGGGGCTCATCACCACGGATGCGGCCGCGATCCTGGACGACCCGACCATAGAGGTCGTGGTCGAGACCATGGGCGGCATCGAGCCGGCGCGCTCCTATATCCTCGCGGCCATCGCCAAGGGCAAGCATGTCGTCACCGCCAACAAGGCCTTGATTGCCACCGCCGGCAACGAGATCTTCGCGGCCGCGCGCGCGCGCGGCGTGGTGGTGGCCTTCGAGGCGGCGGTGGCCGGCGGGATCCCGATCATCAAGGCCATCCGTGAGGGGCTTGCCGGCAATCGCATCCGCGGGGTCGCCGGCATCATCAACGGGACCTGCAACTATATCCTGACCGAGATGCGCGAACATGGCACCGAGTTCGCCACCGCGCTGGCGCAGGCCCAGGCGCTTGGTTACGCGGAGGCCGATCCGCATTTCGATGTCGACGGGATCGATGCCGCGCATAAGCTCACGATCCTCGCCGCGATCGCCTTTGGCATACCGCTTGCGTTTGCACAGGTGCACGTCGAAGGCATACGCGATCTCGAATCCGCGGATATCGCCTATGCCGCCGAGCTCGGCTATCGCGTCAAGCATCTCGGGATCGCGCGGCGCGTGTCGGACGGCATCGAGCTGCGCGTCCATCCGGTGCTGATTCCCCACAAGCGGCTCATCGCCAACGTCGACGGGGTCATGAACGCCATCCTCGTGTCGGGCGATGCCGTGGGCTCGACGCTGTTCTACGGGCCGGGGGCCGGCGCCGAGCCGACGGGATCGGCGGTGGTCGCCGATATCATCGATGTGGTGCGCACGCTCACGACCGATCCGGAGCTGCGCGTGCCGCATCTTGCCTTCCAGCCAGACGCCTTGTCGGATGGCCCGATTTTGGACATGGCGGACGTGACGACGGCCTGCTATCTGCGCTGCGAGGCCGAGGATCGGCCCGGCGTGCTCGCCGACATCACGCGCATCCTGGCCGAGCTTGGCATCAGCATCGAGGCGATCCTGCAAAAGGCCCCCGAGCCCGGCGCCCACACCGTGCCGGTGATCCTCCTGACCCACGGCGTGCGCGAGGCCCAGATCGATGAGGCCATTGCCCGCATCGCGGCATTGCCCGCGGTCACTGGCAAGATCCGGCGCCTGCGCGTCGAATCATTTGCATAGGAGCAAGAATCCCCATGAGTCGTTATACCGGCATCATTGCGCGTTACCGTGACCGGCTTCCGATCGCAGACGACAGCCGCATCATCACTCTGGGCGAGGGCGATACGCCGCTCATCCGGCTGGATCGGCTGACCCGCACCACGGGACGGACGGCGACCTTGTATGTGAAGTTCGAGGGCCTGAATCCTACCGGTTCCTTCAAGGATCGGGGCATGTGTTTTGCCGTCACCAAGGCCTGCGAGGCCGGCTCGCGCGCGATCATCTGCGCGTCCACCGGCAATACCTCGGCCTCCGCCGCGGCTTACGCGGCGCGTGCCGGGATCAAAGCCTTCGTGCTGATTCCGGAGGGCAAGATCGCGCTCGGCAAGTTGAGCCAGGCGATGATCCATGGCGCGGTGGTGGTGCAGATCCAGGGGAACTTCGACGCTGGCATGCGGCTCGTGAAGGAGATTGCCGAGAGCACGCCCATCACGCTCGTGAATTCCGTCAATCCCTACCGCCTGCAGGGGCAGAAGACCGCCGCCTTCGAGGTCGTCGATGCCCTGGGATTTGCCCCGCACTATCATTATTTGCCGGTCGGCAACGCCGGCAACATCAGCGCGCATTGGCTGGGATACAAGGACTATGCGCGCGAGGGGCGCTGCGCGATTCCTAAGCTCGTGGGTTATCAGGCGGCCGGCTCCGCGCCGTTCGTCGAGGGCCATATGGTCGATGAGCCGGAGACCGTGGCCACCGCCATCCGCATCGGCCATCCGCAGTCATGGGCGCTCGCGCAGTCCGCGCGCGAGGCTACGGGCGGCTGGTTCGGGGCGATCGACGACGCCGAGATCCTGGCCACGCAGAAGCTCATGGCGCGCGAGGAGGGGATATTCTGCGAGCCGGCCTCGGCGGTGTCGGTGGCCGGCGCCCTGCGCGATTTGCGCGCCGGACGCATCGAGGAGGGCACGACGGTGGTGTGCACGGTGACGGGCCACGGCCTGAAGGATCCCGACGTGGCCATCCGTCAGGGCGGGGCGAGCGAACTCGTGACCGTCGCCCCGACGCTTGCCGCGGTGCGCGCCGTCATTCTCGATCGCTCGTCTTAAGGATGCCTCGCGCCCGCGCAGGCCGGCGCCACGCCATCCAGCGGGGGTCTTGAAGCGTGCCGTCGGCGCCCATGGCCCCCACGGTCACGCTCTATGTGCCAGGCCTCCATGGGGGCGCGGGATGGCCGAACCCCCCGCCCGCGGCGTTGACCCGGGCGCTTGCGCGCACACGGCGCGTGGACGGGGGCGGCGAGGGTTATGCGGCCCGCGCCCTGGCGCTCTTTGGTCTACCGCCCACGGCCGGACTCGCGGCGCTCGCGCGCCTGGGTGAAGGGCAGGCGCGCGATGAGCGCTGGTGGGTGCGCTGCGACCCCGTGCATCTGGCGGTGGACGGGGATCGCCTGCTGCTTTTGGACAACGACACCCTGACGCTCGATGCGAACGAGGCGCTACGCTTAAGCGCGCGCGTGGCCGAGATATTCGCCGACGACGGCGGGGTGGTCGAGGCGCTGGCGCCCACGCGCTGGTATCTGACCCTGCCGGCCCCCGAGCCCTTGCGCGCCACGGCCATGGCCGAGGTCGCGGGCCGCAACATCCACGATCACCTTCCCGAAGGCCATGCGCGCTATTGGCGCACCCGCTTGAACGAGGCGCAGATGGTGTTGCACGAGGCCCTGAGCGCCGGTCACGGGGGCGAGGCCTCGCGCGGCGAGGCCAATAGCGTGTGGCTGTGGGGGCCGGGACGGGCCCCGGCCTCCGTGCCGGTCGATTCGGCATTCACGCGCGTGTGGACCGATGACGCGCTCGTGGGTGGCATGGCGCGGGCCGCCGGGACCGCGGTGGCGGGCGAGCCCGTGGGGCTCCCCTTGCTCGATCACGCGGGCTCGACCTTGATCGTGTTGCGCGGGGCGCAGGGCGCGGTGCAGTACGGGGACACCGAGGCGTGGTCGTCATTCCTGGAGGCCTTTGTCGCCGCTTGGTGGGGGCCGCTTGCGGCCGCCGTGCGCGCCCGGCGGCTGGCGCGGTTGTCGTTGATCGGCGACCGCGGGCCGTGCCATGTCCTGGAGCCGGGCTGGTGGCGCCCGCTTGCCGGCTGGTGGCGCCGGTGAGCGCGCCCTCGGCGCCGGCGGCCATCGTCCAGGCGGTCCTCGATCGCCTCTACGCGGCGCGCGGGGTTGAAGACCGCGCCGCGGAGACGCGCGGGCTTGCGGCGCTCGCCGCGCCCGATGAGCTGAGCGGGCTCGATCTCGCCACCGGCGCCCTGGCGGAGGCCATGGCGCGGGATGAACGCATCCTCGTCATCGGCGACTATGATGCCGATGGGGCCACCGGCACCGCGCTCGCGGTGCGCGGACTGCGGCGCCTGGGCGCGCGCGATGTCCATTATCTGATTCCGGACCGGGCGCGCGAGGGCTACGGCCTCAGTGCCGCCATCGTCGCGCGCGCCGCCACTCTGGAGCCGCGCTGGATCCTCACGGTCGACAATGGCATCAACAGCCTCGAGGGGGCGCGCGCCGCGCGCGAGCGCGGGTTGCGCCTCATCATCACCGATCACCATCTGCCCGGCCCGACGCTGCCGGAGGCGGTCGCCATCGTCAATCCCAACCAGCCCGCGGATCGCTTTCCGAGCAAGGCCCTGGCCGGGGTCGGCGTGGTGCTCTACGTGCTGATCGCGCTGCGCCGAAGGCTTAGCGCCGAGCATGTAGCGCTCGCCGACCTTCTCGATCTCGTGGCGCTCGGCACGGTCGCCGACTGTGTCCCGCTCGATGCCAATAATCGCGTGCTGGTGCGCGAGGGGCTGCGGCGCATGAATGCCGGACGCGCCTGTGCCGGCATCGAGGCCTTGCTGCTCGTGAGCGGCAGGCGCCCCGGGCGGATCTATGCCCAGGATCTCGGTTTCCAGATCGGGCCGCGGCTGAACGCCGCCGGGCGGCTGGCCGACATGAGTGTGGGCGTACGCTGCCTGCTCACGGATGACCGCGGTGAGGCCTTGGCGCTGGCGCGCGAGCTCGATGCCTTGAACCGCGAACGGCGCGAGCGCGAGGCGCAGATGCAGGCCGAGGCCAGCGCGCGTCTGGCGGTGTCGGTCGAGGCTGACACTTTGAGTGCCGGGATTTGCCTCATGGAGCCGCACTGGCATCCGGGGGTCGTCGGGATTCTCGCCGGACGTCTGAAGGACGCC
>DAHWGZ010000319.1 GCA_027335965.1 Acidiferrobacter sp. | reverse complement strand
AGACCTCGCGCAGACGCTCTGCGACGGCTTGCATGCCGTAGGCCTCGTCATCGTCGACGGCAAGGCTTCGATAGTGGGCTAAGCCCGCGCGTTTCAGGCATTGCGCGAAGGATCGCACCTCGTTTTCGGTCGCCTCGATGCGCAGGATAAGACTGTCCGCCGGCATCCGCGTCATGGGGCTTTCTTCGCCTTGCGGCCGCAGGGCTTTCTTCTCCGCGGTCTCTCTGGCCTCTTTGACGCGGTAGGACTCACCATCGATGTGGATGATCTCGGCATGATGGGTGATGCGATCGACCATGGAGACGACACAGGCGGCATTGGGGAAGACCTCCGGCCAGCTGGAGAACGACTTGTTCGTCGTCAGCAGGATGCTCTTGGTTTCATAGCGGCGGTTGATCAGCTCAAAGAGCAGATCCGCATGGCGGTTACCTACCCTGAAGCCCGAACTGTTAACTCGCGCCCCCATGGAGCCATTTCGTTCGCGGCCTAAAGGCGCCTATGGCCTAGGGCGGCTTGGACGTCCCGTCGCGCATGTATGAGGGCCAGCGCACAATCGCAAGTTTTCATTCCGTGGCAGGGATAATGGAGACACCGTAGGCATGCAGCCGAACATCGTTGGTTATGAGTTGCAAGACGTCCAGCTGAGTTTGGGCAATCAACATGCGGTCAAAGGGATCCCGATGGTGCAAAGGAAGGGTCCCTGCACGTTCCGCATGTTGCACGCTGATCACCAGAGGAAGAAACCCCGCCTCCTGCAACAAATCGTACAGGCCTACGGGGGCGTCGAGCTTTCCTAATGCCTTTTTGATGCCAATCTCCCAAAAACTTGCGGCGGATACGAAAACTAAGTTGCTGGCTTGAGCAATCTCTTTCCTGGCAAGTCCGCCAAGAGCGGGATCATC
>DAHWGZ010000318.1 GCA_027335965.1 Acidiferrobacter sp. | reverse complement strand
CACGACGCACATGCTGCCGCTCATGCTCGGCGATGCCGACCCCCATATCCGGCGGGTCCTGGCGCGACGCATAGATGTGTCCTGGCTCATGGTCCTTGCCGAAGACCCGACGGCCGACGTACGCGCGATCGTGGCCAGCCGACTGCAATGGGTCGCGCCGGCCTCGCGCCCGGATTAGGCCGTGCGCGCGTCCGCCCTCCCCGCCCGGCCGCGCGCAACGGCGAACCGGTCCCCATGGGCCGCCGATCGGGTCGCTCGCCGTGAATGACGCCCGCCACGACGCCAAGGCGCCCATGAATGATCTCGTGGCGCCCCCCATCCACCCCAACGATGTCGATCGGCGGCGCATCCTGCGCCTGCTGAAGAACCGACGTCGCTACCGCTACGTCACGCCCACCGTCCTACCCGGACCCGAGGGCTACATCGTGCGCAGCCCCTGCTGCTCGCGCACGGTCGACAGCGCAGGCGGTGTCATAGATGTCGCCTGGCTGCGCTTTCGTAGCGGCCATAACGTCTGGCATCTCTACCGGCGCGACCACATCACCGACGCCTGGGTGATCCAAAGCGCCCAGCCAAGCCTCGCCGAGGCCGTCGCCGAACTGAACGACGACCCCGCGCGCGTGTACTGGGCGTGAGATGGCTGATCGCCCTGTACCGCCGTCCATTCGCGGTGGCGGATCGAAACGCGCACCCAATCGGCACGCGCACGGGTGGTCAAGGTCTGGGGCGAACGCACAAGGGCGCCGAACATATCGGGCAGGCGCGATGGTTGATGGTCCCGCAAGGCCCCAAAACCGTTGCCTGCAGACCCGTATCGGCCATGTCACCAGGCGCGGGCGAATGCTCAAAAACGTTAGCCGTGGCGTACTGCGCAAGCCACGGGTCGATCCCCTGAGGCGGTCGTTTGGGAGT
>DAHWGZ010000317.1:488-915 GCA_027335965.1 Acidiferrobacter sp. | reverse complement strand
GTCATATCGTATTCCGACTTCTTAGCAATGTACTGCTTGAATAGCTAGCAACATATTGCTATAAAGCTACTCATGAGATCGCTAATTGATGACGCCAAGGAATTTTTGGAGCAGAGCCGAGGGTGTTGGCCAACGCTTTGTCGGGCAACGGGCCTTGATTATTCGTGGCTCTGCAAATTTGCTCAAGGTCGGATCGCGAACCCCGGGATCAAAAAGATCGAAAAAATCATCTGGTACGGAAAGAACGCCGATAAACATGGGCGTAGCCATGATTAACCATCACTCCTCCCTTGATGGGCATTCCCTCGCAAGGATGCGGGGGCTTTTTATGAACCGCGCATTATCCCATAGGCCCGGGGAAACAGCTTGTCAGGCAATGGAGGGGCAGCAATTCTCAATGTGGCCCCGACCATGGGCATCGAGCGGC
>DAHWGZ010000317.1:0-478 GCA_027335965.1 Acidiferrobacter sp. | reverse complement strand
CACGGCGGGAAGGCGCCAAACATCTGGCACAGGCGCGTTCAGACCGGTGAATTCTTGCATCGTCACCGGCTGACCCAGGCGCTATCGCTTCACATTGAGAATTGCTGATGGAGGGGCGACTTGCCGTGTGGGGGTTAGGGCAGATGCGGCGTTATGCCTGTCGAGTGGTAACGAGCAAACGGCAGCCCAGCATTCGGGATCTTGCCGGAATAGGCCATCCGCCGAAAACCGGCCAAGAGCGGAGAGGGGATAGAGGTAGCGGGTTGAGATGGGAGGGGGCTATGCGAAACCAGCTGATTGGGGGCGATTTGGTCGAAAGTTCGATCCAGAGCCACTGCCCCATCGTAGAGGAAAGGATTTCCCTTGAACCGAGCGCCACGTCGGTCTCGGTCGATCTGGAAATTGCGAGTGATGAGCGCGTCATTACCCTATCGCTCACGGTGCAGGATGCCCGCCAGCTCATTTTCTCGCTGCACCG
>DAHWGZ010000316.1 GCA_027335965.1 Acidiferrobacter sp. | reverse complement strand
ACGGGGTCGCCGCCCGATGCTATGAGCCCGGCTTTCACCTTGGCGTCCTTACGGGCTTGCTCCACGGTGACGGCACCATACCGGCCTAGGGTCATGCGCCGGTGCTTGCCGCTTATGCTCTTTTCCAGCACAAAGGAGCGCGCGCCGGTCTCTGTGATGCGGACCCCGAAGCCCTTGATCTCATCATCCCAATGGAGCGCGTAACCCTTCTCCGGGGGTACCAGGTTGTCGACTGTTCGCTTGGTGATCTTCATAGGCATTTCCCCATGTAGGAGCCGTGTAGGACGGGTGTAGGATTGCGGCGTCAAATGACAGCAAACAACATAGGATAAAGAATAGGCTTAAAACAAGGGACATTCAAGCGAATTAAAAGGAACTGGGTTTCATGTAGGATGGGTGGTAGGCCAGAAAATCAGGACTGAAAATCCTCGTGTCGGTGGTTCGATTCCGCCCCTGGGCACCAAGTCAACCCGATGGCTATGGCGCCTTTTTCTAGCCTCTTACCCAGCCCCTCACGCGCTTGCTGTCCCTGCAGGGCACGCATACTATCTACATAGACCGGGGTTCTAGCGCCTTTAACCTTGAAGGGCGCTCGCGGACCGTTTGGCTCCGGCGCATGATGACGCTTGGGGTTTCGGGGGCGGAGACCAGATCGTGGGCAAGAGGCAAGGGAACAGGCCAGACAGGCGTGTGGTGTCAATCGGATCGCTCTCCACTCAGGAGATCGAGGGGTTGATCGTGCGCATGCGCTATGTGGGAAGCGCCGTCCATAAGCTGTCTCCAGGTGACTATGGCTTCATCCCCTCATGCAGCCCCCGACCCTCAAAATCATCCTGTGACGAGATTCGCACCATTCTGAAAGGCGAGGCCACGGAGCTTTTCCGGCAAGGCATCGCGGCCGGGATGGTGAGCAAGATCG
>DAHWGZ010000315.1 GCA_027335965.1 Acidiferrobacter sp. | reverse complement strand
CGCCGGCGGGCGTGATGAAGCCGTACCGAGTCAGGGCCTTGATCCAGCGCGGCGCATTGCGTTGCACGGACAGCGTCTCGTAATCGGTGGTGGAATCCCGGTAATGCTCGCCACGCTTTAGCATAATGAAGATCGTGCGCAGTAGCTTGTGGGCGATGGCGATGACGCCGCGCTCGTGTCCAAGACAGCACGGTGAACGCCTGGAACTTCGCCTTGAACACCGATTGCGTCCGGCTGGCGGCATGGGCAAATGCGCAGAGCAGACGGCGAACGGTGGGGTTGCCTTTGCGGACGCGTCCGGATTTGCGCCTGCCCGCCGATTCGTTGTTGCCGGGACAGACGCCCACCCGCGAGGCCAGCCGATCGGCGCTGCCGAAGGCGGTCATGTCGGTACCGATCTCCACGAGCAGCATGGCCGCGCCGATCCGATCGACGCCGCGCACCGTGTGGTGGCCCCCAAGAACCGGGGCCGCGTGAGCGACCCCCTATAGCCGCTTTGAGCGGCTCACACATTAAAGCCCCCGGCTCTGCCGGGGGATATTTACCACCCTCCACATAACAGGCCCCAGGGCTGGCCTCAGCGCATATATGATCGAGCCAAGGCTTCTACGTGGGAAGAGGTAATTCCGGCGTGCCTTGGCCTCGGCCTGGGCCAGCCACATCACGATGCCATGCGACAGCGCGGCGAACCAGAAATAGCCGCTGTCTGTGCGCGACGTGACCTTGGCGGCTGCGGGCAGGTCCTCGATCTCGACTTCGCCACCGTGCGGCATGCGCTATCTGCGAGGTGGCGGCTTTTTTGGTATTATCGCCGGCTTGTAGGCTGGCGCGGATTTCTGGGAAGTGTAGATACGCTACTCTTGCCGCTTGGGGCGCGCGTTTCGCGGGGCTCACCCAGAAAGACAAATAGGGCGCCGGAT
>DAHWGZ010000314.1 GCA_027335965.1 Acidiferrobacter sp. | reverse complement strand
GAAAACGGGAACCGGCGACCTGACGTGGCCTCTTTAGGCCGCGAACGAAATGGCTCCATGGGGGCGCGAGTTAAGAACGCTAATTCTGCTCACTGGAAAGCATCGCCAAGGCGTCCGGTATCAAGTTCATGCCCATGACCTGCGTAGAACATCCGCCACGATCGCGGAATCCCTGGACATACCGCCTATTCGGCGATCTGCTCGCCTTGCTGCAAGTCCTTCATGCCCGCCCTCTGCTCGACGGCCTCGTCGCCTCCCACCCGCTGCTTGCCGTCATGTGCATGTGGGGAGCCCCTCCTGCCCCTGAGGATGTCCCGCGCTGCGCAAGCACCAGGTATTCCCCGGCGCAGCGCGGGACTCGTCCTGCCGTCCCGCCTCACATAGCTCGCGATCAACATCCTTGATGAGGTCGGGGCGTAACACCCGCCAGTAGTCGGGGTGGCGGATGCGCCAAGCCTCCTGGGCGCGCGCCTGGTTCTCGCGGTAGTCGGGGTCGGTGCGGCGCTTGGCTCTTTGCCAGCGCTTACGGCGCACGCGTTGGCAGGCACGCGCCGCACAATAGCGTTGGCCGCGGACTTGCGCGCGCACCCGAAAGAGTCGCCGACAGCTGGCGCATCGCTGCATGGTGGACATCGTGGTCCCCTCCCTTGCCCCGGAATCCCGATTGCGAGAATGCCGCGAACCGGCGGGAGGTCAATGCGCGATGCTTTAAGGATGACCCAAGGGATGGCAGCGAATGCGGACCTGCCGTGACCTCAAGGGGGCGATTGTGGGGTGGGTCCGTTTATTGGGTGGGTCCGTTACCATGAGCAAAGGTGGGTTCGTTCGCGTGAGCGTCAAGGATAAACAAGGCTCTATCCGACTTTCCCCACGGTATCGGCTTGATAATCAGGCAGGTCTGGTAGGTGTGGCGGTGTAAACGGGCCA
>DAHWGZ010000313.1 GCA_027335965.1 Acidiferrobacter sp. | reverse complement strand
AGGAGGCGCGGGCGAATCTGCGCGCGGCGCGGGCCGCGGTCCGGTATCACGAGCGGGCGCGCTGGCCGACCCTGGCGGTGGTCGGCGTGGCGCAGCATGGGTTGGGCCTGCTGCTGCCGCGAGTCGAGGTCAACCAGCTAGGCGCAAGCCTGCAGCTGTCCCTGCCTATCTACCAGGGGGGCGGGGTCTCGGCGGCCACCGCCCAGGCGCAGGCGGCAGCCGCGGTCAGCCGCAATCGCTTGCGCGATGTGCGGGATACGATCCGCCTCGACACCAAGACCGCGTTCCTCAATCTGCAAAGCAGCGTGTCCGAACTGGACGCGGCGCGCGCCGCGAGGCGCGCGGCGCGGATATCCTGGCAGGCCACCCGCAAGGGGTATGAGGTGGGGACGCGCTCGATCATCGACCTGCTGACCACCGCCACGCAGTATGCAGCGGCCGAGCGGAGCTACAACCTGGCGCTCTATAACCAGATCCTGGCACGCGTAGCGCTCAAGGGGGCGGCGGGCGTGTTAAGGCCCACCGACATCCTGGCCATCAACGCGCTGCTGGTCCGCCGATCCCGGCCCCCAGCGCCATCTGTGGCCGCCGCGGGGAGCCCTTGAATCCCCTCCGGGAGTCCGCCTTGACCGACCCGCGACTGAAAGCCGCTGGCGTTATGCTGGAGAACACCGCGATGCCGCATTCACCGAACACATGCCGGAGGTTTACACGCAAGCCTTGGCTTCCAGCCCCGCAGATGCCCCTGTCCGGCGTCACCGGTGGCCAGATCGTGCCGAAGACCGGCCTGGGCGTCTGTCTCAAGGTCTCCGCCTGGCGTCGGCCACCCCGCGTGACTCGGTTACGTCACCATGCCCTGCCGGGATACGCCTCCCGTGGACCATGCGCCCCGCTTCGCCATGGCGCGCAGTGGCGGATGGTTAGGCAACGGCATTTCGGC
>DAHWGZ010000312.1 GCA_027335965.1 Acidiferrobacter sp. | reverse complement strand
AAGGATGTGCGGGGTCTTGCCTATGATCGATCCATTGGCGCCTGACGGGTGCGAGAAGAGGGGGAGGGTATGACGCGCGTCTTCGGCTTGTCCAAATCGAAACTGATGGCGTTCCGGCAATGTCCGCGTAGGCTCTGGTTGTCGGTCCATAGGCCGGACTGCGTGCCGGCCGACGACACGAACGAGGCGGTTCTGGCGACGGGCACGGACGTGGGCGTCATCGCCCGCCAGGGCTGGCCGGATGGCATCCTGATTGCCCCCGAGGGACCGCTGACCGAGGCCTTGAGCCAGACGCAGACAGCACTTGCGGCGCGCAAGCCCCTGTTCGAGGCCACCGTGCAGCAAGACGGGGTGCTGGTGCGGGCCGACGTCCTGGTGCCCCGGCCACGGGGCGCAGCCTTCGATCTCATCGAGGTGAAGTCATCGACCCATGTTAAAGACTATCAGCTCGAGGATGTCGCCATTCAATCACAGATCTTCGCGGCGGCGGGTGTGCCCTTGAAGCGTCGGGTGCTGCAGTACATCAACAGCGCGTTCGTCTACCCGGGGGGTGGGTGTTACCACGAGGTCCGGCCGGATGGGAGTCGCAATGGCCTCTTTGCCGCGGAGGACGTGACTAGGGCCGTGACGTCTATCCAGGCCGAGGTCCCGGGATGGATCGATGCGGCCCGGCGGACGCTGGCAGGCGCCATGCCGGATGAAACGGACGGATGCAACGACCCCTATCCCTGCCCCTATCAGGCCTTCTGCCATGCGCAGGCACCGGAATATCCGCTCTCCTGTCTGCCCCGGATCCGGGCGGAGGCGATCGCCGCCCTGGCCGAAAAAGGCTACCAGGACGTGCGGGATGTCCCGGCAGGGGTGCTCACCGTCCCCGCTCACGAGTGGGTGCGGCAGGTGACCTGCTCCGGTCAACCCGAGCTGCGCCCCGGGGCCCGGGCGGC
>DAHWGZ010000311.1 GCA_027335965.1 Acidiferrobacter sp. | reverse complement strand
AGACTGGAGGGCCGCGATTATGCGATGCGGGATGGGGATGTCGTGCATTTCCGGTTCAACGTGAGTCGTTAGCGGACAGCGGCCCAGGACTATGGGGGCGGCCGCTTTTCTTGACATCACCTAAGCCTGCCCCCAAAATGCCCCACCTTCAAGACATGGCTATGTAGCTCAGCTGGTTAGAGCGCGGCACTCATAATGCTGAGGTCGGTGGTTCGAGTCCACCCATAGCCACCATATAAAACAAGCACTTAGAGATACATACCTCGGGCGAACACCCGCCAGACTCCACTTAGACTCCACTGAGGGCCGCGGACGGGCGCGGTGGAGTGCGGTTACGCCATTTGCTAGGCTCATGTCCACGCTCTTCTGTGGACCCCTACCAGAAAGCGCCGCAGTGCTCCGCCTGTAAGCGCGTAGCGGTTCAGGGGGTGGTGAGGCGGCGCTAGCGCCCAACGGACGATAACGCCGGTCATTGGTAAGCGCTTCAGCAACTACACCCTGCCCCTGATCCACTAAACCGCTTACGCTTCGATCCATCGCATGGATGGAGGTGAGGTGATGGCGAAGATCCGTAGTCATGAGGCCTGGCAAGCGCTCTTTGCCGAGTACGAGGCAGGCCAGGAGAGTGCGCACGACTTCTGTGTCCGGCACGGCCTGCGGCTTCAGTACTTCTATCGGCGCAGCCTGGAGCTCCGCGGGCATTCGGCGAGCCGCCGGGGCCGAGGGGGTCAACCTGCCGCGCCTCCCGCGGCCTTCGTACCGGTCACGGTGACCCCCCGGGGCGTGCCGGCTCCGATCGATCGCGCGGCCGACACGGTCACGCTCACCATCGGCCAGGTCTCGATGACGTTGTCGTCTTCCGTGCCCCCGGCGTGGGTGGCAGCCCTCCTCACGGCTCTTAAGGTCTGATTCCCATGCGCATGTTCCAAGACCCCCAAGCCGTC
>DAHWGZ010000310.1 GCA_027335965.1 Acidiferrobacter sp. | reverse complement strand
TGTCGCGGAAAATTCGCATGGCGCAGGAAAGGACTGGCCGGAAAAAGGGTTTTCCGGTATCGGTCAGCCTGCGCCATGCCATCTCGCACTTGGCCCGGCTGCACGCCAAGGTGGCGCGGCAGCGCCAGGACTTTCTGCACCAGACGAGCGCTGCGCTGGTGAAGCGCTTCGGTGCCATCGGTACCGAGGCGTTGGCGGTCAAGAACATGGTGCATGGCGGTGGTGCCCATAAAAAAGGCCTGAACCGCGAGATTCACGCAGCCTCCCCGGCGGCATTTCTCAATATGACCAGGACCAAAGCGGAAGAGGCTGGGTCATGGTACGAGGAGGCGCCGACGCGGATGCTGAAACCCACGCAACGCTGTCATGGGTGCTGGAAATTGCCGGACGAGAAGAAAACGCTCTCGAACCGGCAACACCAGTGTCCGCACTGCGGTGCCGCCTGTGGCCGCGATGAAAACGCGGCCCTCGTGCTGTTGCGTTGGCTGGAAACGCGATTAGCCGGCATTGCCGGCCGCACGGCTGGCATTGCCGGCCGCACGGCCGGTGCGTCCGGCTCCGGGCGGGAACCGTCCGAGGTGTGGAGCGGTGGCAGTTTCGCCGCCACGACCGGCCGTGCGGCCGGCCATGAACACGACACTCACGCCATGGCCGTATAGGCTTGGTGGGAGTCGTTCATACCGAACCCAAGTCGTGGCGCTCGCGCAGCCAACGCCGGCGCAGGCCCAAGAGGGCGGCGGGATCGCCCTGCGCCAATGCCGCCGCGGTCTTCGCGACCATGGGCAGCAGGGCCTCGTCGCGCATGAGGTCGGCCACCCGAAAGCCCGGGAGGCCGGTCTGGCGGGCCCCGAAGACCTCGCCCGCGCCACGCAGCTCCAGGTCCCGCCGGGCGATGACAAAGCCGTCGTCGGTCTCGCGCAGGCAGGCGATGCGCGCACGCGCCAT
>DAHWGZ010000030.1 GCA_027335965.1 Acidiferrobacter sp. | reverse complement strand
GTAGTTCAGTTGGTTAGAATACCGGCCTGTCACGCCGGGGGTCGCGGGTTCGAGTCCCGTCCACTCCGCCAATTTCCGTAATTGACAGCCGTCTCGGCCGATCGCGCAGACGGCCCTCCTGCAAGCCCAGAAAACCCCCGTGAATCGTTTCCCCGTCCCCGGGGGTCCACGCGTCTGCCGTCATCGCCGTGGCGGCGATCGTCCGGTCCTGGCCATGGCAAGGGCGCGGCCTGCGCCGGCGCAAATCCCCCATCATCCCCGCGACGGCCACGGCCGCGATCCGCCTTGGTTGCCCGTGGGGACCGGCACCAGTACAATCGCCGGAACCCGTCGGCGCCTCGCTTAAGCGATCCGCACGGATCGCGAGGGGTGCGGCCGGTAGGCGATAGGTCCGTGAGCGGGCCATCCCAGGCCGCTTGCGCCCCGATCCCAGGATCGCGCGAGGCGGCCGCACAAGAGGCACTGAGGGAGGGGCGGACCACGGTTGCCTTCCGTGGCGCCGCCGCCCTGAAAGGGACCTTTAATGATGAGGCCTATCGTAAGTCCATGTTGAATACGCTTCGAGAAAAGACCCAGGGATTGATGGGGGCCGCGCTGCTCGTGATCCTGGTGGTGCCGTTCGTGCTGTGGGGAGTCAGTTCCTATTTCGGGGGGCCGTCGAAGGTCTATGTGGCCCGCGGACACGGTCTGCGCATCACCCAGGAACAGTTCGGCCGCGCGCTCGCCCAGCAGCGCGTCGCCCTGGAGCACGCCTTTGGCAAGAACCTGAACCCGGCGCTGCTTTCGAGCGGCAAATTCAAGAGGGCCGTGCTCCGCGGCCTCATCAATAAGACCCTGCTGATCCAATCGGCGCGGAAGGCCGGCTATGTCGTCAATCGCGACGAACTCGCCTACGAGATCCGCCACATCCCGGCGTTTCGCCTCAAGGGCCATTTCAGTCCCACGCGCTATCGCGCGCTGCTGGCCGCCCAGGGACTCACGGTGTCCGGTTTCGAGCGGCGCGTGCGCGATCTCACGCTCTTGAACCAGATCAAGGCCGGCCTGTTGGCGAGCGCCTTCGTGCCGCAACAGGTCGTGGCGCACGCCGCGCGGCTCTTCGGGCAGAAGCGGGCGTTCTCCTATGTGGTGTTGTCGCCGCGCCAGTTCGCGCGCGCGGTGCCCGTCTCCCGCGCGCTCATCCAGCAGTATTATGCCAAGCACCAACAGGCCTTCCGCTTGCCGCAACAGGTTCGCATCGCCTATGTCGTCCTGTCGCCGCATGCCGTCATGCGGGCCATGAAGAATCGCAAGGTGGGCATGGCGGCCCTGCAGAGGGCCTATCAGGCGCATATCGCGCAGTTCACGCGTCCGGAGCAGCGTTTGGTGCGCCACATCATGATCGCCTTGCCGCCGCATCCGACCGCCCAGGCCATCGCCTCGGCCAAGGCGAGGCTTGCGGCGCTGCGCGCGCAGATTCAGCATGGCGCGTCGTTCGCGGCGCTCGCGCGACGCTATTCGCAAGACACGGCATCGGCCGCCCACGGCGGCAGTCTCGGATTCGTGACCGAGGCGGACCTGTCAAAGCCCGTCGGGCAAGCCGCGTTCGCGCTGCCGCTCCACACGGTGAGCGCGCCCGTGGTCGGTCACTCCGGGGTGCATCTGCTGGAGGTGAGCGCCATCCGCCCGGCGCGCGTCGTGCCGTTCGCCCAGGTGCGCGGGGCGCTGACGCGCATAGTGCTGAAGAAGCGCGCGCGTCGGCGCCTCTACCACTTGTCCGAGCGGTTGCGCAACGCCGCCTATGAACATCCCCGAGGCCTCACCAAGGTGGCGCAGCGGCTTCACATCAAGGTGCGCGAGAGCGGTTGGTTCACGCGCGCGGGAGGGGTGGGCGTGGGCGCCTTGCCGAAGCTGGTGAAGGCGGTCTTCGCGCCCAAGGTCCTCGCCGGCCGCCGCAACACCCATGCGATCCCGGTCGGGGCGGATGCTTTGGTGGTCGCGCATGTGGTGGCGCGCAAGGCGGCGCGCTTCGAGCCCCTGGCCGCGGTCCGGCCGGCGGTGGTGCGCGCCATTCGCGCCGCCGAGGCCCGCCGCCGCGTGAAGGCCAAGGAGGCCCTGCTCTTGAAGGAGTTGCGCAAGGGGGCATCGCTCAAGGCGCTGGCCCGGCAGATGCATCTCACGCTCGAGATACCGGCGGCCGCCGAGGCCGTGACGCCGGGTCTTGCGCCGGCGCTTCTGAAGGCGGTATTTGCCACGCCCGTGTCGACCGCCGCGCATCCGGCGCCGGGGAGCGTGCCTCTTGGCCAGGGTCGGCGCGCGGTGTTCGTGGTCCAGAAGGTGCTTCCCGGGGTCGTGCACCCGGGCGGCGCGCGTTACGTGAAGCTCGAGCGCTCACTGATCAGCGATAGCGGGGTGGAGTCTTATCTCGCCTACATGAACAGCCTGCGCGCGCGCGCCCACATCCATATCAACGCGTCGGCGTTGTAGCGTCTGGGGGGCGTGGCACGGCCCTTGGCCGTGCCACGGGGCGGGGCTTTCTTAGCCCGCCCCCTCGCCCATGCCGATCATGTGGTAGCCGGAGTCCACATAGATGATCTCGCCCGTGATACCGGAGGCGAGGTCCGAGGACAGGAAGGCGGCGGCATGGCCGACTTCCTCTATGGTCACGCCGCGACGCAAGGGGGCGTTGCGCTCGTAGTAGTCGAGCATCCTCCGAAAATCACTGATGCCCGCCGCCGCCAAGGTCTTTATGGGGCCGGCCGATATCCCGTTCACGCGCACCCCGTGCGGCCCGAGGCTCTGGGCCATGTAGCGCACGTTGGCCTCGAGACTCGCCTTGGCAAGCCCCATGACGTTGTAGTGCGGCACGACGCGCATGGCGCCGAGATAAGACAGCGTCAAAAGCGAGCCCTTGCGGCGGACGAGGGCCTCGCGCGCGCCCTTGGCGAGCGCCGCGAAACTGTAGGAGCTGATGTTGTGGGCCTCGAGGAAGCCCTCGCGGGTCACGGCATCCAGGTAGTCGCCTTCGAGTTGTTCGCGCGGCGCGTAGGCCACCGAGTGGATGACGGAGTCAAACCCCTCGGGCCAGGCCTTGCGGAGCCCATCGAACAGGGCGTTGATGTCTTCATCGCGACCGACGTCGCAGGGCAACACGATGCGGCTTTCGGTCAGTGCCGCAAGGCCCTCGACACGGCTCTGCACCTTATCGTTTTGATAGGTGTAGGCGATCTCGGCGCCCTGGGCGTGCATGGCCTGGGCGATGCCCCAGGCGATCGATCGCTCGTTTAGTGCGCCAACGACGAGGGCACGTTTACCCGCCAAGAATCCCATGAAGTGATCTCCATTGCATTTGAATCGAGTCCCCAGCCGAAGGGCGGGGGGCTTTATGAGGATCCGACCCGCGTCACCCGCGTTCGGCGGGCATAAGCGGCGGCCGGACCATTCCCGATAGGGCCTGGGTCTCGTGCCATCGGCGACGCCCTTTGCGAACCGCAGTCTAACGCCATTTGGCGCGCGACTAAAGCTGCATGGTGGGCCGCGCCGCGCCCCGGCGGCCGGGGGCCATCGGGGGGTGCGGGATTTACTCGGTGACGCGCGTTTTCGCCATCGCCGATGGGACCATGGCCGGCGACGCCCAGATCAGGATGCGTTGCCCAAGACGCAGGACGTCATGCGCATTCAGCACGTTCCAGCGTTCGAGCTGCGTCACATAGACGCGATAGTGTTCGGCGATGCTCCATAGGGTGTCGCCTGGCCGCACGCGGTGGATGATCTTGACGCGCTGCGTCCCGCTGCGCGCCAGGGCGACCTCCGTGCGCGCCGCGTGATCACGCGAGACCACGAGACGACGCCCGGCCATGGGGATCAGAATGCTTTGCCCGATATGGAGGAGATTGCCGTAGAGGTGGTTGGTGGATCGGATGGAGGCCACGCTCACGCCATATTCGCGGGCGATCCCATAGAGCGTATCCCCCGGCACCACGCGGTGGCGCGCCCACTGCATGCGATCCTGGGGCGGCAGTTGGCTCAAGCCCTCGATGAGCGCGGCCTTGGTGGCCACCGGCACGAGGATGGTATGCGGGCCGTTGGGCGCGGTCGCCCATTGCGTGAAGCCGGGGTTTATGGCGTAGAGCTGCTTCAGCGACATGTTGGCGAGTCGCGCGATGACGCTGAGATCGACCTGCGAGCCGGTATTGACGCGCACGAAATAGGGGCTGTCGGGGATCGCGCGCAGCGTCAGGCCGTATTTCGCGGGATCCCGCACGATATTCACGAACGCCATGAGCTTCGGCACGTAGTGCTCGGTCTGAAGCGGCAGCCTGAGGTCGCGGTAATGCGTGCCGAGCCCCAGGGCCTTGTTGTGGGCGATGGCGGCCTCGACCGTGCCTTGGCCGGCGTTGTAGGCGGCCAAGGCGAGATTCCAGCTGTGAAATTGGTTGTGGAGGGATTGAAGGAAGTCGAGCGCGGCGTTCGTGGAGGCAATGATGTCGCGCTCGCCGTTGTACCACCAGTTGTTCTTGAGGCCCCAGAGTCGGCCGGTGGACGGCTCGAACTGCCAGAGGCCGCTCGCCGCCGATCGCGAATAGGCGTCGGGCGAATAGCCGCTCTCGATCGCCGGCAGCAAGGCGATCTCCATGGGCATATTGCGCTTGCTGACGTCCTCCACGATCTGGTAGAGGTATAGATTGGCGCGCTGCAGCATGTTTTCCACATACTGGGGGTTGTTCGCGAACCACTGTTCGTAACGCGCGACCCGCGGCCCTTCCATGCGTGGCAGCCGCAATCCGGCGCGGATGCGGCTCCAAAGGTTCGAGTATTGGCTTTCGCTCGTGTCGACCGCGTGGCCGGTCCGGGCATGATCGATCGCCGGTACCGGGCACTCTCCGACCTTGACTACCGCCGGCGCCCGTGCTGCCGCCTTGTGCGAGATCTTGGTCCTGATGGCGTTCGGGTTGGTGGGCGATGCGGATCCCGGCGAGCCTGGTCGCGACATGGGCGCCATGGCGCAACCTGCGAGACTGGTGAGCAGGACGCCGAGGCCCGCGTAGCGAAGGGTTTTAGTGGGAGCGGTTGCCATTTAATAACGCCGTGATCATAAGGTCGAACTATAGGTTCTGGCAGCCTCTGCGTCAACGATGCTTATCCTTTAAAACCATCCTTCCAGCGCCGTAGTGTAGCGAATACGGCCGCGTCCGTATCCGACTTTAGGTGCCCGGTCGCGCTCGCGGCCCGGCGGATGGCGGGTTGGGAGGTGCGCAGGAAGGGATTGATGCTCCGTTCGTCGGAGATTGTGCTGGGGATCGTCGGCTGGTCCGCGGCGCGCAGGCGGCGCGCGCGGCGCTCGAAGGCGAGGATGGCGTCGTTGTCGGGCTCCACGGCGCGCGCGAACGCGAGATTGGCCAGCGTGTATTCGTGACCACAGTAGACGCGCGTGTCCGCGGGCAGGGCCGCGAGACGCGCGAGCGAGGCATGCATCTGAAAGGCGGTGCCCTCGAAGAGTCGCCCGCAGCCCGCGACAAAGAGCGTGTCTCCCGAGAACAGGCGGCCGGCCCCGACATAGGCGACGTGTCCGCGCGTGTGCCCCGGCACCGCCAGCACCCGGTAATGTCCGCCCGCCTCGGACCCGACGATGTCGCCATCGGCGATCGGATGGGTGACCGCGGGGATGGACTCGGCGGCCGGCCCGTACACGGGGATGGTATAGTGTCGCGCGAGCGCCGCGGCCCCGCCCACATGGTCGCCGTGGTGATGGGTGCACAGCACGTACGCAGGCGCGAGCCCGCGCGATGCGAGGGCCGCCACGACGGGATCGGCGTCCCCGGGATCCACGATCGCGACCAGGCCGGGTTCCGGTCCGGGGGCAAGCCAGATATAGTTGTCACGAAAGGCGTGGACTGCTATGACCTCGTCCATGCCCGCAGTGTGAGGGTAAGCCATGGGGGAGTCAACGGACGAAGGCGCGGAGGCGCGCGTCGAGCGCCTGCGGGCATGGTTCGGGGGACCGCTCGGCGAATCCCTGCAGGCCATCGAGGCGCACAGGCTGCGCGAGATCCTGCCGGCCTTGCCGGGGACCTTCGCGGTCCAATGCGGGTGGCTTGGGCGCCGCGACCTCCTGGAGTCGAGCCCCACGGCCGTCCATCTGCTGGTCGATCCGGAGCCCGCGGCGCATGGGCCGCAATGGGTGGCGGGGCGCAGCGAGGCCTTGCCCTTCGACAGCAAGTCGGTGCAGGTGGTGGTGTTGCCGCACGCCCTGGACCTGTCGGAGGCGCCGCATCAGTTGTTGCGCGAGGCGCATAGGGTGCTCGTGCCGGAGGGCCATATCGTGATCCTGGGTTTCAATGCCGCGAGCCTCTGGAGGGTCCCCTGCCTTGTGCGCCGGCGCGCGCATCGCGCCCCGTGGTGCGGGGATTGGATCGGCGTGCGCCGGCTGCGCGATTGGTTATCCTTGCTCGATTGCGAGTTGACGCATGGGGCCATGCTGTACTACCGGCCGCCGCTCGAACGCCAGGGCTGGATGGATCGGCTGTTGTTCCTGGAGCGCATGGGGGATCGCTGGTGGCCGCTGGGGGGCGCCGTCTACGTGCTCGTGGCCAAAAAGCGGGTGGCGGGGATCACGCCCATCCGGCCGGTCCTGCGCCGCGCGCGCGTGCGCGGCCTGTCGCAACCCGCGGGGGCCCGTTATGGCTCATAAGGTGCTGATCCATACCGACGGGGCCTGCCGCGGCAATCCCGGGCCCGGGGGCTGGGGCGCCATCCTCGAGGCCGGCGGGCGCGAGCGCACCTTGAGCGGCGCGGAGGCGGCGACCACCAACAATCGCATGGAGCTGCAGGCGGCGATCGCGGCATTGCAGGCCTTGAATCGCGCCTGCGAGGTCGAACTCGTGACCGACTCGCAGTATGTGCGCCGCGGCATCACCGAGTGGCTCGCGCAATGGAAGCGGCGCGGGTGGTTGACGGCCGGCCGGCGTCCGGTGGCGAATGCCGATCTGTGGCGCGAGCTGGATGCCGCCGCCGGCCGCCATACCGTGCACTGGCGGTGGGTCAAGGGCCATTCCGGCCACCCCGGGAACGAACGCGCGGATCGTCTCGCCAACGACGCCATCGACCGCCTGCTCGCGGGCGGCGCCAAGGAGCGTAAAGCATGATACGGCAGATCGTACTGGATACGGAAACCACCGGCCTTGAACCCTCCGAGGGGCACCGCATCATCGAGGTGGGGGCGATCGAGCTCATGAACCGGCGCCTCACCGGGAGGCGTTTTCACCAATACTTGAACCCCGATCGCGAGATCGACGCGGCGGCGATCGAGATCCACGGCATCACCAATGCCATGCTCGCGGACAAGCCGCGCTTCGCGGACGTGGCCGCGGAGTTTCTCGCGTTCATCGAGGGCGCCGAGCTTTTGATCCACAATGCCCCGTTCGACGTGGGCTTCCTGAACGCCGAGCTTGGCCGCGCGATCGGCGGGGGATGCGCCTTGCCGGTGAGCGCGATCGAGGGCTGCTGCACGGTGGAAGACACCTTGAAGCTCGCGCGCGTCCTGCATCCGGGCCAGAAAAACAACCTCGATGCCTTGTGCCGGCGCTACAGCATCGACAATAGCCAGCGCGTCGTGCATGGCGCGTTGCTCGATGCCGAGATCCTGGCGGACGTCTATCTGGCCATGACCGGCGGCCAGACGGCCTTGTTCGACGAAGACGCCACGGCCGTCGAGGTGGTCGCGGGGGAAGGCTTTTCCTACGAGGGCGGCGCGCCGCTCGTGATCGCGCCGTCGGCCGAGGAACTGGCCGCCCACGAGGCCTATCTGGAGATGCTCGACAAAAAGACCGGCGGCCGTTGTCTCTGGCGCTTGCTCGGCTAGGACGCGGGGTGGGCGGTCGCCCGGCCGCCTCCGGAGAGCGCGAAGGCCACCGCACCCAAGGCCAGCAGCCCGGCCAGCGTCAAGAAGGCCAGGCGGTAGCCGCCGGCGCCGATCAGTGCGCCGGTGAGCACGGGCCCGGTGGCCTGACCCATGTCCATGATCGTGCGCAGGACGCCCATGCTGGCGCCAAAGCCCCCGGAGCGCGCGCGATCGGCCACCAGCGCCCCGGTGGCGGCGGTGGTGGCCGCGAAGCCGGCGCCAAAGGCGGCGTTGATGGCGAGCAGCGCCGGGAAGTTGGCGGTAAACGGCAGCGCCGCCACCGCCAGCATGCCGATCGTGAGACCGGTCAGGATGAGGGTGCGGCGCCCGAAGCGGTCGGACAGGGCGCCGAGCCGGGGCTTGAACAGGACCACGATGCCAAGCTGCGTGCCGAGCAGCACGCCTATGGTCCATGGTGGCCATCCGCGGTGCGCGGCGTAGATGGCGAGAAAGGCCTCGACGGATCCGAAGACCAGGTATTGGAGGGCCTCGATGAGGCTCGTGGTGAGCACCACGCGGTCGGCCAGGACCGCGGCGGCATGCGTCGCGCTCGAGGTTGGGTTCGGCCCCGGGCTCGGGGCCGGCTCGGAGGGGTGATCGCTGGTGACGCGCAGACCCAAGACGAGCGCCAGGACGCCGGCCACCGCGCAGCCGATATAGACCCCCGGGAAGCCGGCGGCGGAGATCAGGGCGCCGCCCAAAAACGGCGCAAGCGAGCGCCCTACGGTGCTGACCGCGCTATACACGCCCAGGGCGTGCCCGCGGCTCTGCGGGTAGCGCGCGACGATCTCGGCCCCCACGACGGTGCCAAAGATGGCGGTCGCGAAGCCGTGATAGAAGCGTACGATCGCAAGTTCGCCTATGGTGCGCACGAGCAGGTACAAAAAGGGCGCGGTGGCAAACACGAACAGGGCGGCGACCAGTAGCGGGCGCGCCCCCAGGCGGTCGCGCAAAAGTCCCGCCGGCAGGCTGATGAGGACGCCCGGCACGGTCGAGGCCATGACCGCCCAGCCGATGAGCGACGGGGGCGCGCCCAGGGCGCGCGCAAAGAGCGGCAGGGCCGGGGTCTTCGCCATCGTGGAACTCAAAAGCGCAAACGCCCCGGTCAGCGCGATGGCGGTCAGAAACGAAAGTCGGCGCACGGCGGTTCAGGCGGTTTGCGAAGGCATGAGAAGGGCTTGCAACCTCGGTGACGGCAAAGAGCCCTGAGGATAGCGCGAAATGGCGTATCAAAGGAACCCAGCGCCGCGGGCCGCGGCGGGCAGGAGGCGCCTCATGCCCGGCGTCGCGGGGTCGTGGCGCTGGCCGATGCCGCCGCCTGCGCGCGGCCGCAGGGGGCGGCGATGAGCGCGGCCGAGGCGCGCGGGCGCCTGATGCTCGCCGATGGCCGCGCCTTGGCCTACGCCGATTATGGGTCGCCCGCGGGCGTGCCGGTCGTCTACTGTCACGGCTTTCCGAGTTCCTCGCGCGAGGCCCGCCTGCTCGCGCCGGCGGCGGCCGAGTGGGGCGTGCGCCTGATCGCGCCGGATCGCCCCGGCTATGGCGAATCGAGCCCGCAGGCCGGCCGCAGCCTGAGCGGCTTTGCCGACGACGTCGCGGCCCTGCTCGATCACTTGGGGATTGCGCGGGCCGCCGTCATCGGCGTGTCCGGTGGCGGTCCCTATGCGTTGTCCCTGCAAGCCCGCCTGCCGGCGCGCATCGGCGCCGGGGCGCTGGTGGCAAGTCTCGGTCCGCCGTCGGCGATGGCGCGCTGCCGCCCGGATTTCTTTCCGATGGCGCGCTGGGCGCTGCATCTGATCGATGTGGCGCCGGCCTTGGCGCCGCTTTTGGCGCGCCCCGCGGTGCGCGCCCTGCGCCTGCGCGGGCGGCTGCGGCTCAACATGCGTCTCACCGCCCCGGCCGATCGCGAGGTGCTGGCGGACCCCGCGGTCCTGGACATCCTCGTGAGCGCGCAGCGCGCGGGGCTCGCGCAAGGGGGGTACGCGGCGGTGCAGGACCTGCTCCTCTACGTGCGGCCGTGGGCGATCCCGCTTGCCGAGATCGCCGCGCCGTGCGCGCTCTGGCATGGCACCGCCGATCGCATCGTGCCGCCGGCGATGGCGACGGCGCTCGCCGGGATGCTGCCGGGCGCGCGCCTGCGGCTCATTCCCGACGAAGGCCATTATTCGCTGCCGATCCGTTACCGCGCCGCCATCCTGCGGGGACTCATCGCGAGTGCACCCCGGTCTTGAACCAGTGGGTCGCCGATCGCGCGTCGAGTTCGGGGGCGAAGAACAGCCCTTGCCCATAGCGGCAGCCGAGCCGCTCGGCGGTCTTATGGCGGATGAGGTCGTCGACTCCGTCGGCATAGAGGGCGAGCCCCAGGGCGTGGATGCCGGCGGCCAAGGCGCCGAGCAGGCGGGCGTCGGCCGGGTCGCGCGCGGGGTGGCACTTGACGCCATAGACGCAGGCGGCGCTGATGTGGGCGAGCCCGGCGCGGGTCCCCGGGAAATGATCCACGAGGAGCTGAAAGCCCTGGCGCCCGAGGGCCGCGAACAGCCGCTGGGCGGCGGGGGCATGGGCCGCGAGGGCGGTATCCGGCAACTCCAGGATGACCGGCGTGGGCGCGCCGCGATAGAGCTCCGCGCGCCAGTCCACGAGCCGCGCGGGGAGCTTGGGATCGTAGAGATCGGAGGCCTGGAGGTTGATGTGCAAGGGCACGGGCGGGGATCTGCGCGCCATCCAGTCGTGCTGGATCAGGGCGAGCAGCCGTTCCAGGAGGCGCTCGCGCAGGCCCCTTTCCGTAAGATTGGTGATCGCCTCTTCGCGCACGATCGTGCCATTGGGCTGGCGCCAGCGCAGGCGGGCCTCGAGTCCGACCATCCGTCCGCCGCCATCGACGATCGGTTGGTAGCTGGCCCGCCAGAGGTCCTGCGCGAGGGCCTGCTCGATGTCGCGGTAGCGCTGCATGCCGGCATGAATGGGCGCGATCTGCGCGGGCGCGAAGTAGTGGTAGCGGCTGCCCCCGGCGCGCTTGGCCTCGTACATGGCGTGGTCGGCATGCTGGAGCAGGACGTTCGGTGAGTGGTCGTCGAAGGGGTAGATCGTAAGGCCCACGCTGATCGTGACGGCAAGCGTGCGGCCTTGAAACTGGATCGGTTGGAGGATCGCCCGCAGGGCGCGTTCGAGCAGGGCCTCGACCTGTCCGAGATGGCTCACGTCCTCCATGACGATCACGAACTCGTCTCCGCCGTAGCGGCTCACGGTGTCGGCCAGGCGCACGGAGCTCGCGAGCCGGTCGGCGACGGTCGTGAGCAGGTGATCGCCGGCCTCGTGCCCGAGTTCGTCATTGACCCCCTTGAAGCCGTCGATGTCGAGCAGGGCGATGGCCAGCAGGCGGTCATTGCGCATCGCCCGCCGCCGGGCGTGGGTGAGGCGGTCCATGAGCACGCCGCGATTGGGCAGGCCGGTGAGCGGGTCGTGGCGCGCGTCGCGGGCGAGCGCCGCCTCCAGCGCCGATCGATAGCAGGCATGGCCCACGAACGCCGCGAACGCCTCCACCAAGCGGCGTTTGCGGGCCCCCGGGGCGCGCGAGGGGCGCGTGGCCCAGCCCAGCACCAAGGCCCCCTCGACGCGGCCGGCGACCCGCATCGGCACCAGCAGATGGGCGTGGATGCCGAGCGCCGCGAGCTCCGGGGCGGCGAGCGGCCCTTGGGCGGTGTCGGCGACGTACAGGGTCTCGCCGGTGGCGAGCGCGGGGCCGACCGCGGTCGGGTGGTCGGCGATGCGCAAGGGGGTCAGGTCGTCACGTCCCTCATCGCCGCCCACGGCGCACAAGAATTGATAGCGCAGGTGCTGGCCGTGGCGGCGTATCAGGCCGGTGTAGGGGGCGTCGACCACCAGCGCCGCGGCGCGCGCGGCGTTCGAGAAGAACCGGTCGAACTCCAATGTGGCCGCGAGCTCGTGGAAAAGTTGTTCGGGGAGCGGCGACGAGGAGTGCTTGCGCGTGGCCATGACGCCCTCGATGATCTGCGGAACACGTCTTAGGGATGGCCATCGGCGATGCGCGCCAGGTCTCCCGCCGGAGGACTGCTTGCCGAGATCATAAACCGATCGATCGCCGCATGGCGAGACGCATGGGCGAACGGGATACGAGGGGCGACGTACGGGGCTCGCGCCTTAGGCCAATATCGCGAGCAGGGCGGCGACAAAGTCCGGCCGTTCCGCGAGCGCCGGCTCGCACACGATGACAAGATGCGGGTGGCGAAGGCGCGCGTCGACGAGGAGATCGGGCAGATCGCGCTCCAAGTGGCGTCCGTGACTCAAAAAGAGCGGCGTCACGCGAATGCGGCGGCACCCGCGACGAGAGAGTTCCTGGAGCGCGCCGGGTACGTCCGGGAGGCATTTCTCGAGATAAGACAGGATCACCGGGCGCGCGGGGTGGCGCTCGGCGAGACGGCGGGAGAGTTCCTCGAAGGGCGCGCGCCAGCGGCCATCCGTCGAGCCGTGGGCGACCAGGAGGTGGCCCGCCTCGTCGCTCACGACGCCGCGCGGCATGCGTCGCGCGCGGCGGGCGCCGGGGCCGATGCCAGCGTGTCGCGCAGCGCCACGACATCGCCTATGACGATGATCGCGGGGCTTTGGATCCGCGCCTGGCCGCAGGCGGCCGCGAATTCCGCCAAGGGCGCGGCGAGCTCGCGCTGGCTTATGGTCGCCCATTCCACCGCCAAAGCCGGTGTCGAAGGCGGGCGGCCCGCGCGCAACAACTCCGCGCACAGGATCGGCAGCGACTCCACGCCCATATAGATGACCAGGGTATCGGCGGCGCGCGTCACCGCCGCCCAGTCGATGGCGTCCGTGCCGCGGGCCCGGTGGCCCGTGAGGAACAGCACCGATTGACTCAGGGCCCTGTGGGTCAATGGCACCCCGGCGTAGGTGGCGGCCGCCGAGCCGCTGGTCACCCCCGGCACCACCTCGTAGGGGATGCCCTCGGCGCGTAAAGCCATGCACTCCTCGCCGCCGCGCCCGAAGATGAACGGGTCACCGCCCTTCAGGCGCGCGACGCGCAGGCCCGCGCGCCAGGCGCGTATCAGCTGTTCGTGGATGGCGCGCTGGGGGGTGGAGTTGTGTCCGCCGCGCTTGCCCACCGCCACCAGGCGCGCGTCGGGGCGCGCGAGATCGAGGACCCCGGGATCGATCAGGGCATCGTGGAAGACGATATCGGCGGCCCGCAGGAGGCGCGCGGCCTTGCGCGTGATGAGTTCCGGGTCGCCGGGACCCGCGCCTATGAGCGCCACCGGGGGCCGCGCGTTCATCAAAAGCGCCTCCGGATGGGGCGTTGCGCCTCATCGATGCGCGCGCCGGCGGTGGCGAGATCGGGGGCCGCGCCGCTCAGGACCAGCAGGCACGCCGCCTGGTCGCGGAGCGTGGCGGGCAGCGGGCGCTGTCCGGCCAGCACCTCCTCGATGAACTGGCAGGTCTTGGGGGCGCCGTGATCCGCCGGGAGTTCCGGCAGTTCGGCAAGCGGGGCGCGATCCTCGGGAAACCACTCGCGTTCGCGTCCGGCCTCGATACCGATCAGCGCCGGGCGTCGCCGTGGATGGGCCACGGGCTCGCCCTCGGTGCCGCGCAAGACCAGCGCCGTGGCGCCGGCGGCCACGAAGAACGCGCGCATGCGCGCGAGGTACGGGGGATGGGTGACCGCCGCGCACCGCACCGCCGGGCCCGCGAAGGGATTGAAGAGCTTGATCACGGTATGCACGCTCGAGCGCACGCCGAGCTGGCGGCGCAGGGACAGGATGGCGGCGAGAGAGGGGTGAAGCACGTCGAGCGGGCAATAGGCCAGGTGGTGGCGCTCGAGCTGATCGTGCACGGCATGGCGGCTCGCCGCCGGCGCAAAGCCGAGAGCGGCGAGGATCTCGCCGCTCGTGGTGCGATCGCTCGGGTCGTGCTCGACGAGTCGCAGATCGCCGTCGGCGGCCGTCCCGCCGTAGGTCCCATGGATCAGGACCGGCACCCCTAGGCGCGCGAGCAGCAGGGCGAGCAGGGGCAGGAGGTTGGCGTGGCGGCGCGCCCCGTTGTAGGACGGGAACACCACCGGCCGCAGCGCCGACGGCGCGGCAAGCGGCGTCAGGCTGCCTTCGCAAGCCGAGACAAAGCCCAAAAGCTCGTCGACCGATTCCCCCTTGAACCGGAACGCCGTCCACAGCGCGCCCTGGACGAGCGCCGGCAGGTGGCCGCTCAGCCATTCGGCGAACAGCGCGTGCGCCGCCTCGCGGCTCAAGTCGGTGGCGTGGGTCGGGCCGCGCGCCACCGCGCTCAAGATGCCGGGCAGGTCCTGCGCCGGGATCAGGGCCGACATCCCCAGGGACCGATCGAGGCTCATTCCGGCAACCTCACGAACACCCGCTCCCCCTCGAGGCGCACGGGCCAGGTGCGCACGCAGCCCACGTCGGGCTCGCGCGCCTGGCCGCGCTTGAGATCGATGCGCCAGTTGTGCAGCGGGCAGTAGACAATGTCCCCGGAGACCGTGCCCTCGGCCAAGGGGCCGCCCTTGTGCGGGCAGCGGTTGTCGAGCGCATAGACCTCGTTACGCTCGTTGCGCAACAAGGCGATCTCGCCGCCGCCGGTGGCGACCACCCGCCCCCCGAGCGCGGGGATGTCGGCCAGGGTGGCGACCTCCTTCCAGACGGTGTTCTCGGGCACGCTCATGTCGTCATCTCCGGGATGCGTAAGGGTTGGGCATGGATCGTGATATGGCCGGACAGGGCCGCCGCCCACGGGTCCTCCTCCTGGCCCAGGGCGTGACGCAATTCCGCCGCCAGCCGCGCGCGGCCCTCGCTGTCTTCGATGATCATGGCCTTGACGTGCCCGAGTCCGACGCGTTCGATCCAGGGCGCGGTACGCTCCAGATAATAGGCCTCTTTGCGATAGAGTTGCA
>DAHWGZ010000309.1:494-950 GCA_027335965.1 Acidiferrobacter sp. | reverse complement strand
TACCGTCGCCGTGCCGTGATTGCGTTTCTTGTAGACGCCGAAGCGCAGATCGTGTCCATCGTCGGCGTTTACTACGGGGGCCGAGATTTCGAAGCCATCCTTCGGGGCGCCCCCGAAGATGATCGCCCGCCGGATCTCAAAAACCGCTAGGCTCATATTATGGACGCCCCCTACATTACCAGCCGGGCCATTGTGCATAACTCCAAACATTGGCTGATGGTGTACGAAGACCTTACCGTCAAGGGTATGACGAAGAGACCTAAGGCCAAGAAGGATGAAACAGCCAATGGGCCAAAAACCGGGCGGCGGCGAAGGTCGGACTCAACAAGAAAATCCTCACCGCCGCATGGGGCAAAACCGTCACATTCACCCAATACAAGGCTGTCAAAGCCGGCAAGCTCTGTATCCAAACCGTCGGAACTCACCGTGTTCCTGCGCGTGCCGGGTGCGCCACTG
>DAHWGZ010000309.1:0-484 GCA_027335965.1 Acidiferrobacter sp. | reverse complement strand
ACTGCGCTTTTCTACCGTACTCTGAACGGCGCCCATGTGGGCGATACCTTCATGAGCCTGATCCACACCGCCGAATTAAACCACGCGGCCCCGTTCGAGTACCTGATTGCGCTCCAGCGCCTTGACGCTTACGCGAATGAACCCACCCCTGCTCACGCAAACGGACCCGCCCACGGCCGTTGACGGCATGCGCTAGTCATCCCGGATTTCCTTCGGGTCCTACGGCATTCCTGCTCGTCGTGCATTGACCCGCCCCTGGTTGCGGCATCCTCTCTGCCAGGATTCCTGGCGATAGGGGGAAAGCCACGATGCCCACGGCACGATGCGCCGCCTGCAGGCGGTCCTTTCGGGTGCGTCCACAAGTCCGCGCCCAACGCTATTGTTCGGCACCGGCCTGTCAGTGCATACGGCGCAAGCGCTGGCAAAGTGCCAAGCGTCGCACCGACCCCGATTACCGTGAGAACCAGGCGCGCGCCCAAGAGGC
>DAHWGZ010000308.1 GCA_027335965.1 Acidiferrobacter sp. | reverse complement strand
CATGTGTTGGCGCTTGCCTTGCGGCGGGTCACCACCGATTGGATGGCCGCCTACGGCGTCCAGCCTCTGCTGGCCGAGACCCTGGTCGATCCCGCCCGCTTTACTGGCCATTGCTATCGGGCCGCCCACTGGATCGACGTCGGTCTCACCACGGGCCGTGGCCGTATGGATCGCCATCACGAACGCCATGGGGTAAGCCCCAAATGCGTCTTCCTCTATCCCCTCGTAGCCGACGCGCGCGAAAAACTCCAAAAGCCTTCATAGGCCCCCAGCGTAAGCCGCCAAGAAGTGATAATCGTTTCTACATTTAGAATTGCTGGGGCGGATCGCTTGGAGCTTGATTTTGCGCAGGGTTACTCTTAGAGTAGCGAGCCTTCCATGCCCATCGCAGGCGCCACCGCGAGCAGGGTCGAGGCGCAGAGCATTAAAGTAGTCCCCATCGTCTAGAGGCCTAGGACATCGCCCTTTCACGGCGGTAACAGGGGTTCGAATCCCCTTGGGGACGCCAACTTAACGATCATGGTGGGGGGGGTTGTCGCCACCCCTGATGATGAAAGAGACTTCCAGGCGGAAGGTGGCGGGGAGAGGTCGCAAAAGACTTTGGCGGCTTGATCCCGCGCTTAACGTGACCCGCCGGACGGACTCGCACCCCGGATTGCCTCCTTAGAGAGCGCACGCTAAACAGGCCGTCGACGACTTGTCGTCTTCAGGCATATTCCGGTCCGGCATCCGCCCCCTTCCGCTTTTTCAGTATAAGTCAGGAGGAGGAGGCATGGAATTGGTCGCACTGTACAAGCGCGTCATCGGACTCGACGTCCATCAGGCGCAGATCACGGCCTGTGCGTTGATCGAGGAATCCGATGGCACGACGCGCAGGGAACAACGGCAGTTCGGGGGATTCAAGCGGGATCGCCGGGCCTTGGCCGAGTGGGTGGCCTCGCTGCATCCCG
>DAHWGZ010000307.1 GCA_027335965.1 Acidiferrobacter sp. | reverse complement strand
GAGGGATCATGACGCCATGCTAGCCCCACGGCTCCCGGGATGGCGATCACCGAAAGGTCCCGGTGGTCTTGCGCGGCGGCGCGATCATGAGCATGACCGCCTTGTGGTCGGAAAGCGCGTCGCCGTGTTCGGGGAAGGTGCGCGCCGCGCGCAGCCGGGCCCGGTCGCATCCGCGCACGAAGGGGTAATCGATGCGCTCTTGCGGGGCGTCTGCCGGAAAGGTCGCGCCGGTTCCCTGGCCCGCGCAGGCGTGGGCATCCACCCAGTCGTGGCGAGTCAGGTGGGCGATGCCGGGGGCGCTGGGCGGGGCATTGAAATCGCCCGCCAGGCACTGCGGCCCCGCAAAGCCCTGGAGGGCTTGGGCCAGGGCCGTCACCTGATGTCGGTTCTGCGCGGGGATCCACGAGCCATGGGCATTTGTCAGCCGCCAGCTCTCCATCGGCCCGCCAAAGCACGCGCCGATCGCGCGCCGCGGACTCGGGTCCTCGTCGTCGCGCGGCAGGACCAAGGACCAGGGGCGCTCAAGGGGATCTCCGAGAGGATCGCGCTGCCTTGATGGGGGTGTTTGGTGTCGGCGGCCAGCAACAGCGAATGATGGCGGTTGAGGCCGCAAGCCGGTCCCCGCGGCGGGTCTTGCTCGGAGTCGGCATGGACCGCCTGCAGGGCCACGATCGCGGGCCGTTGCCCCTGGATGAGGGCGCGCACCCGCGCGCATCGCTCGCCCCACGGGCCCAAGCCGTCCTGCCTATCGTTCAGATTGAGGGTGAGGATCTTCAGCATCCGCCGACTCTGCCCAAGCAAGCGGCGTCGACGCGATCCGACCCTGGGTGTCGCCACCCCTGTCGAGGCCGGCGTCCCTCCCGCGAATCGGGGGGATACCCCATAATGAAGTTGGTAGCGGGGGTAGGATTTGAACCTACGACCTTCGGGTTATGAGCCCGACGAGCTGCCAGACTGCTCCA
>DAHWGZ010000306.1 GCA_027335965.1 Acidiferrobacter sp. | reverse complement strand
GAAGTGGCCGCTGCCGCAGGCCTCCAGGGCGACCCGGCCCGGCGGCTGTTTCGTCAGAAAAGCGATCAGCGCGGCACGGGACATCTGACGATTGCAGATCTCCCCGGTTTGCCGATCAACCCAGTACAACTGAAACACCCTCTTGGCCACATCCAAGCCGTAGGTCGTGACGTCCATTGGCATTCCTCCGTTTTCTGGGGCCCAGCGCCCTTTTTTAACTATGGCACACCCCAGGCTGTAGAATTGCGGGGCCTCTTTTCAGTCCCCGATCCCCGAAGGGAGGGAGGCGTCCATTCCATCTATAGCCGCTTTGAGCGGCTCACAAACTAAAGCCCCCGGCTCTGCCGGGGGATGTTTACTGTAGTGCTTCATTCTGTTTGGAACTTAAGCGCCGGTTGGCCCGGATCACCTTCTGGAGGATATCCCCGGCCTTGGCCGTCCAGATGAAGGGCTTGGGATTCTCGCTATGCACGGCAATGTACTCCTCGATAGCCGTCGTGAGCTCCGGGACGCTGCGAAAGACGCCCCGGCGCAATCGTTCGGTGGTGATGTCGCGGAAGAAACGCTCGACCATGTTAAGCCAGGAGGCCGAGGTGGGCGTAAAGTGCATATGAAAGCGCGGATGTCTGGCAAGCCAGGCCCGCACCTTGGGGTGCTTGTGGGTGGCGTAGTTGTCACAGACGAGATGCAGCTCTTTGTCCTTGGGTGTTTCCCGGTCGATTTGGCGAAGGAAGGCCAGCCATTCCGTATGGCGGTGACGCTTTTGGCATTGACCGATGACCTGGCCGTCCAGGACACTCAAGGCCGCAAAGAGTGTCGTGGTGCCATGGCGCTTGTAGTCATGGGTCATGGTGCCGGCGCGGCCTTTCTTCATGGGCAAGCCCGGCTGGGTGCGGTCTGAAGTGGTCCCTACGCAGCGGACCTCATAGACGGGTCTTGATCTGGGTGTTGCATTCTGCGCGCATACTCGTTGGG
>DAHWGZ010000305.1 GCA_027335965.1 Acidiferrobacter sp. | reverse complement strand
CCGCAGCATGCTGTCCCACAGCTGCAAAATACCGAGATATACGGCCGTCCGGCGGGTGCTGAGGGGGCCTCGACGTCGAGCGGCGCGCTGTAGTACACGTCATCGGCGATTCCGTTGTCGTCGCGCACCTGCTTGAGGCGTTCGATCTCTGCGATTGCGATTTATATCGGTTTTGATATAATGCCCCATCATGACCGATCAAGGAAAACCGCTCTTCTGGATAGGGGGCAGCAAAAAGGACCTGATGGCCCTTCCTGTCGGTGTCCGGAAATTCTTCGGTCATGCATTGGATTTCGCGCAGCGCGGTGAACAGCACGATGCGGCGAAGGCGCTCAAGGGTTTTGGGGGCGCGGGAATTGTCGAGATCGTGGAGGATGATGCGGACGGGACCTATCGGGCGGTCTATACGGCGCGGTTCGTGGAAGCGGTGTTTGTCCTGCACTGCTTTCAGAAAAAGAGCAAGAGCGGCATCGCAACCCCGCAGAAGGACATAGACGTGATTCGCGCCCGGCTTAAAACCGTCGAGGCGCTCGTGATTTCTGCTCCTTGTTGCGTTACTGTAAGGGCAGATATCCACCTAAGCTAGTATCCAAGAATCGGGGTCCATACATGGTCGCCCCCTGTTTGCCAAGCATTCAATCCACGATGCCAAGGAAAGTCGATTGCAGCCATACATCCGGACTTTTGATGAGACGCGTGTCTCTGTCCCTGATGGAATATGCCAAACGGCGCCTCATCACTTCATCGCACTCACGGTGCTGTGGACCCCGCAGGTTTCGCCGTTTGTGGTCCGACCTCATTGCCATCACGTCATGATTGCCTGAAGCAATCGTGGGAGCTTACCTCCTATAACCCTCTGCCCATTACACCACTCCTATCATGTGTCCCACCGGGCCCCTGCGCGCCTAGGCCGCAAGGGGCGAAGGCCTACCGCCCGGACGGTAAGTCCGTCCATGGGCCAGGAGTGCCCATACCA
>DAHWGZ010000304.1 GCA_027335965.1 Acidiferrobacter sp. | reverse complement strand
TGACGTGGTCGACGTTCAGGTCCTTGATGCGGTCGACATAATCAGGAAGCGCGAGCCCGTTTGTCGACAGACAGAGCTTGATGTCCGGGGCCTCGCGCGCAATGAGTTCGAAGGTCTTGAAGGTCTTTTCGGGATTGGCCAGCGGATCGCCGGGGCCGGCGATGCCAAGGACGGTCATCTGCGGTATGGCGCTCGCCACGGCCAGGGTCTTGCGCGCGGCCTGCTCTGGGGTCAGGCGCTCGCTCACCACGCCCGGACGCGATTCGTTGGCGCAGTCATACTTGCGATTGCAATAGTTGCACTGGATATTGCAGGCGGGCGCCACCGCCACATGCATGCGCGCATAGTGATGGTGCGCCTCCTCGCTGTAACAGGGGTGATTCTTGACCTTCTCCCAGACGCCCGGGGCCATGTCCTCCGGCGCCATGGACGATCCACAGCTGGCCTTGCCGGCGCCGCCGGAGGCCCCACACCCCTTATGGTCAAGAGTGGGCGAGGCGGTTGCGTCCGAAGAGGCTTGCGGCGGCAGTGCATCCCGATACCCTTTTGACTCCATGAAAAGGCTCCTCTGATGGTGGACGAAAACCCGGATCGCAACGGCCCCGGTCCATGACACGGCGCGTTCGCCCCTCTCCGAGCAAACGCCGTGCCAGCGTCGATCGTGGCGGCCAAGGGCGCGGCGATGCGTCGCGGCGCGGGGACGCCACGCGACATGTATGTCGCGTTAGCGACAGATTCGGACAAAACCGCCGGGATTCGTCGCTGATGCGACAGGAGATCACGCGCGGCGGTAGCCATCCGACGCGCGGCAAGGGATGGCGCGGGGCGATTTCACGGTGCTCGCGCGCGCGGCCGGGGCGCGGCGTTGCGCGTGGCACGGGACTTGCTTTTCATCAAGTCGCGTGCCTGGCCTTTGCGCAACGCAAGGAACATGCGCGCGGCAAGGCGGTGAGTGGCGCCGCGCCCTACGATCATCGGACGGAGGTGA
>DAHWGZ010000303.1 GCA_027335965.1 Acidiferrobacter sp. | reverse complement strand
ATCCAGAGTCAAAAGCTGCATAACCATATACCCTCGCGCAGTCCCTATGGAGTAATCTGCACGAAGGGAAATAGGCGCGGGTGGCGAATAGCGGCCTAAAAGTGGGGCCATTTACGCAATCTGTGATCCATCTGGCAGCACAGCCCTCATTTCGATAGCCATTCTGCCATTCCTATGCCATAACGCGGTTGCATTTTGGTACACGTCCAGGGGATGAGTCTGCATAGAAACGGCAACGAGAACAAGGTGTTAGGATGTATGCGCGTGTATAGCGATGCAGTTTTAGGGCACTCATAATGCTGAGGTCGGTGGTTCGAGTCCACCCATAGCCACCAATAAAATCAATAACTTAGCGATACACACCTCGGGCGGACACCCGCCAGACTCCACTTAGACTCCACTGAGAGCCTGCGGGCACGTGCGGTGGAGTGCGGTTACGCCATTTGCTAGGCTCATGTCCACAGTCTCCCATGGACCCCGGTACATGGCCTCCATTACGAAAACCAAAGGCAGATGGCAGGTGCGCGTGCGCCTCAAGGGGCACAAGTTGCGCTGCCAGACTTTCGATGCGCGCCGGGACGCCGTCGCTTGGGCCCAGGAAACGGAGACGGCGTTGCGCAAGCGCTCCCCTGCCGCCGAGGATGCGCGTCGTCTGGCCACGAAGCTGACTCTGCGCGGGGGTACTCCAGCGTTATGAAAACGAGGTTACTCCCAGCAAGAGGTCGGCTGAGCGCGAGCGCTACATGATGCGCAACCTGCGCGCCGAGCCCGAGCTCGTCGACAAACCCATCGGTGATATTCTGGCGAGCGACATCAGCGCCTGGCTCAGTCGGCGGCGTCAGTCGGTTGCGGAAGGGACTGCGCTTCGGGAATGGTGCTTGCTTCAGCATGTGTTTGAGGTGGCGCGCCGCGACTGGGGCGTGGCCGTGGACAACCCGCTCAAGGAGGCGCGTCGCCCGCGGGCCGCGTCCGCGCGGGAGCGGCGCCTGGA
>DAHWGZ010000302.1 GCA_027335965.1 Acidiferrobacter sp. | reverse complement strand
CCCACTCCCGAGGAGGTGGCGCTCCTGCTCGACAAGCCGATCGCCGATGTGCGCGCCATGATGGGTTTGAATGAGCGTATCGCCTCGGTCGACGCGCCCCTCGACATCGATCCCGACCGCTCGCTGCTTGATGCCATCGCCGATGACAAGACCGCGAACCCGGAGAAGATCCTGCAAGACGAGGACCTCCATGGCCAGATCGCGGCGTGGCTGTTGGAGCTGAACGAAAAGCAGCGCGAGGTGGTGGAGCGCCGTTTTGGCCTGAACGGCCGCGATGTCTCGACCCTGGAGCAGGTGGGCGCGGATATCGGCGTGACGCGCGAACGCGTGCGGCAGATCCAGGTGGAGGCCTTGCGTCGCCTGCGCGGCATGCTCGAGCGCGGCGGTTATTCGATGGACGCGCTTTTTTAGCCGATCATCGCGACCCTGGTGGCGGATGCGGGCCTGTCAGGATGAGGGGTCGGCGAGCAATAGACCGGCCGCCACCCGGCGCCCCTCGCTCATGAGCAGGTTATAGGTCCGGCAGGCGGCGGCGGTGTCCATGCATTCGACGCCGATCTGGGCATGCGCAAACGGGGCGAGCCACACAGGGGGCGGGAAGCGCAGCATGCCGCCGGTGCCGAGCAGGACGATCTCCGGGGTGCCCGCGGCGAGCTCCGCGAGACATATGGCGTCGAGCTCCCCGAAGTGCCGGGGACGCCAGTTCGGGATCACCTTATCCGGCATGAGAATGACGCTGTGCTCGTAGACGAGGTCATCGATACGCAGTCGGCCCGGGTCATAACCCCGAATGAGGTGTCGCCCGTCACCGGTGTCCAGATGAATCTTCACGAAAGTCCTCCGATCGACATTGACAGGGCGGCGGTTCGCCCGTATGTTCGCGGTTCAAACGGCCGTGTTTGGCGCGCCGCTTATCCCACGGCATCTTGACCGGCCGAACGCGCCGCCGGCCCGTCCGGGCATCCCAGGTGGAGTATGGATCAGTTTCCCCGCA
>DAHWGZ010000301.1 GCA_027335965.1 Acidiferrobacter sp. | reverse complement strand
CGCGCTCGGCGCGGTTGTTCGTAAAGGGGACGTTCGGGTCTTTGGCAAACAGCAGCACGGCGGTCTCGTGTTCCTTCAATCGCTCCCAGAGGTTATGGGCGTCGGATTTGGCGATGCGCCCGCGTTGACCGTTCTGCTTGGCCGGGATGGGCGGCAGTTCCCGCTCGCCGCGAGTGAGGAGATTGCGATAGCGCTTCTGCAGGGCGTCGACCTCGCGTGGGGTGAGTCGTTTGCGTGGGCGCTGAGAGACACGGTGGCAGGTCTGCCGCAGGAGCCGCCTTAAGTTCTTGGCCCAGGCGTAACCGTTGGACTCATGGATGAAGGCCAGTTCCCGCAAGAGATGCGCCCCACAGAGCCCGTGGCCACAGTGGTCATAGGACAGATAAGACGCCCAACAGTCGTGGATAAGGACTCCACCATAGCGCGGGATGATGCCGATGGCGGTCATCAGCCATGCGGCCGACAATGTCGCCTCCAGGCCCCGCTTCTCGTGCACGAACTTCAACGTGGTGTCACCCCCCGAGCACACGTGGATCCAGTGGTTTCTCTTATCGACCCGCAGCGAGGTCTCATCGACATGCATTGTGGGCAGCGTCAAAAGCCGCTCGATCGCCGCTTGCTCCCAGCGCGCGAGCGCTTGGTGGAGCTGTCTCACGTACTTCAAGATCGTGGCCTCGGAGAGCAAAAGGCCGATCAGGCTCTGGATCGCGTGCTGGGCGCGCTGTAAAGAGATCATCTGGGCGATCACGAGGTTCAGGACGTAGGCCTTGATGCCCGCCCCGTACTGCACGGGCCCCGCGAAGGCCTCGGGGAACGCCCCGCGGGTCTCGGTCTCGCAATGCGGGCAGGACTTGATCTCGGCATCCACATGTGTCAGGACCCTCTCGAAGACGATCATGAGTGTGACGATCACCGACACGAGTTTTGCCTTCGCCCGCAAGGAAGACGCCATCATTGCGGAGGCCGCCCTCGATGGGATCTACATCATCCGCACC
>DAHWGZ010000300.1:767-996 GCA_027335965.1 Acidiferrobacter sp. | reverse complement strand
ATCTTAACGCAACTATTATCCTACGCTCCGCTCCGGGATGCCGCAGCCGTCCTGCGGGCGAGAAGAGACTCGCCCACAATAACTGGACGGGCCATACGGCCCACAATGCGGCGTGTCGATGTCCTTGTCGGTGGCCTGCCCCACGAAACGAGAGTTATTCACGGCCGCCCGCCTGGACTTGCGCCTCCCGCAGACTCCGCGCCCTTGCTACGTTCTTCCTGGCGCAACG
>DAHWGZ010000300.1:0-757 GCA_027335965.1 Acidiferrobacter sp. | reverse complement strand
ATCTGCGATGCGGGCCGGACTTTTTTGCGTCCCCTGAACCCCATGTACACCGTGCAGCAGGTAACAGACCTCAAGACCTACGGAGTCCTGCGTCGTCTGGTGGTAACACGGGATTTTCGGCGGTAAGGCACGGCGTCGCCCGGCTCAATCGAGCTTCTTGACAAGGTCTTCGGCGCGAAGATGGGTGTAGCGTTTGAGCATCTGCCAGGTCTTGTGCCCGGTAATCGCCGCCACCTCCGTCAAGGCCAACCCTTTCTCAAAGAGCCGCGCTGGTCGTCTCATGGCGCAAGTCATGGAAGGTCAGGCCGGTGATGCAGGTTGCGGCAAAGGCGCGGCTCATAGACGCCAAATGGACACCAAAAACACGGCCATCAACGCGCCTCGGCAAGCCCTCCAGAACCGCTATGGCGGTCGTGGACAGCGGTACGCGTCGCGGCGTGCCGCTCTTGATCTCTGGGACCAGTAAGACCTTGGCTTTGCGATCCAGGTGGTCCCAGCGCATCGCCGCAATCTCCCCGCGGCGCATGGCGGTCTCTATGGCCCAGGTGATGATAGGGCCAACCTCCCCACCGTAGGCCTGGGCGGCCGCCAGGAGGCGGGCCTGCTCGCCCCCCTGCAGGCGGCGATCGCGGCCTTGGGGGAGCTTCGGACGCTGGCCCTTCACGAGATCCACGGGGTTGCTCAATGACTCCATGCCCCACGCCGTCCGGGCGACATTGAAGAGGTGAGAGAGTAGGGCAAGGTGTATGCGGATCGT